>NZ_JBSGIV010000003.1:0-187173 GCF_053605225.1 Micromonospora sp. NPDC003944 | reverse complement strand
GCGTGCGGTCCGGCGCGGCGTGCGGTCCGGCGCGGCGTGCGGTCCGGCGCGGCGTGCGGTCCGGCGTGATCGACCCGGTCAGGTGGCGTCGTCGTAGCTGACGCGGGGGGCTGGCGCGGTGGGGCTGCTGGTGGCCGTGCCGGACCGGGCCTCGTTCGACCGAAGGTCGGCGGCGCTTGCCACGTCCTTGAGGTCGTTGTGCACGCCGCTGACGTCCGCGCGCAGGTTGTCGTAGACGCCCTGCAGCGGCTTGCGGATCGCCGCCTCGTCCTCCTCGCTGAGGAGGTGCTTACGGATGAACGCCTTCGGGTGCAGGTCTTCCAGTTGGATGTCGGTGCCGAGCTCACGGCTCAGGTCGCCGGTGGCGTTGCGGGCCATGTTGCGCAGGTTGCGCACCAACCGCAGGCCGTCAGTGATCACGGCGGGGAGCCGGTCGCCGAAGATCAACAGCGCCAGGAGCAGCAGCGCACCGATCTCCCACCAGTTCAGGTTGTCGAGCATCCCGCGGGCCTCCTCTCGGCGTCAGCAGCAAGACTACGCACGCCGGACGGCTTCCCGGCAAGGGGTGCGCCGCTGTTCACTTCGCGTCCGCGGCGAGTGTTACCGAGGTGTTCTGCCGGGTGGTGCCCCGCCGATACTCGACTGTCACGACCGAGCCCGGCGCGTACTTGCGGACCAACGCGGTGAGGTCCGTCGGCTCGGTCATCGGTCGCCCATTGATCTTGAGAATCACGTCACCGACCTTCAACCCGGCTCCGTCAGCGGGGCCGGACGGCGCCACCTCGGCCAGCCGTAGACCACCCCCGACGACCCCGGTCGGGCCGTCGACCCGGGCGCCGATCACCGTACGCCGGGCCTTGCCGGTGCCGATGATGTCCTGGGTCACCCGCTTGGCCTGGTTGATCGGGATGGCGAAGGCGAGCCCGATGTTGCCTGCCTCCTGACCCTCGGCGACAAGCGACTTGATCGTGGAGTTCACCCCGACCACCCGGCCGGCGCCGTCGACGAGCGGGCCGCCCGAGTTGCCGTGGTTGACTGCGGCGTCGGTCTGGATGGCCGCGTAGTAGCGCACCGGGCCGCCCGGCTCACCGGCTTGCATCGTCCGGTCCAGGGCACTCACGATGCCGGCGGTGACAGTGTTGGCAAGCGACAACGGCGAGCCGATGGCGAGCACCGGGTCGCCGACCGCCAGCGCGTCGGAGTCCCCGAACTCCACCGGCCGCAGCCCGGGACGACTGACCTTGATCACCGCGATGTCCGACTCGGCGTCCTGACCGACGATTGTCGCCGGGGCGGTGCTGCCGTCGTTGAAGACCACCGAGGCCTTGCCGGTGCCGCCAGCCACCACGTGGTCGTTGGTGATCACATGGCCGTCGGCGGTGGCGATGAACCCGGAGCCCTCACTGGTGCCGCCGAGGCTGCTGACCCGGACGGTGACCACACTGGGCAGGACACGATCGGCGACCCCGGCCAGCGACTCCGGTTTGCGTTGCGCCAACGCCGGCACCTCCGCCGGCGCAGCACCGAGGACCGCCGCCCCGGCGCCGCCGCGGACCGCGAACGCGTAGCCCAGCGCACCGCCGAGGGTGCCGGCCAGGAGAGCGGTGAGCACGGGAATGAGCAACAGCTGCCGCAGTGTCGGCCGGCCCGGCGCGTCGGGGTCGGTGACCGGCTCGGGTTCGGCACCGGGGGCCACCGCCCCGGGCATCACCACAGCGGTAGGTGCCGCCGGGTCGCGCCACGGGTCGGCGAGCGCGTCCGACCACCAGGGCGACGCGTCGGCCGTTGGGTGCCCGCCCGAGGCCGGTGCCGGCCAACTCGCCGCCGGCCCGCCAGCAGCCGCAGAGCCAGCAGGAGACGCCGGCCAGCCCGAAGCCGGCGAACCGGCAGGAGACGCCGGCCAGCCCGGTGCCGGCCCGCCTCCTGGCGGGGCGGGGTGCGTGGGGTCAGCCCCCGGCGTGCTCGGCGGTCCCACCGACGGGGCTCCTGCCCCGGGCGGTCGCGCCGGAGCCGGAGTCTCACCGCCCCGGCGCCAGTCCCAGCCGTCGGTCACGTCGGTGCCTCCCAGTCCGTCCCTGGATCCCGCGCCGCGTCGCCCGGCCACGGGCCGGTCCGGTCGCGGCTGACGGGATACCGCCTCCAGGATTGCACGGAAGTACGCGGTGCAGTCAGCGGTTGCCCCGGTGATCGGTTCCGACGGAGGCGCGGCTGCGCCCCACGACGGTCGCCTCTACGCTCACAGTGCCAACCCGCCCCCGCACCACGCACCGCCCCCGGAGGTGCCCCATCGCCACGGTCGCCGGTTCCGGCAGTTCGACGCAGGCTCTGCAGTTCGCCGAGTCGTACGTCACCGAGGATCTCGTTCTGCGTACCGCCCGCAGCCTGGCCCGGGAGGTGGGCCTCGACGCGGTCACTCCCGGCGCGGGGGCGGCGTTGCGGCTGCTCGCCGCCGCCGGCAATGCCCGTGCGGTGGTCGAGATCGGCACCGGCACCGGGGTGAGTGGCGTCTGGTTGCTGCGCGGCATGCGCGCCGACGGCGTGCTCACCACCATCGACGTGGAGGTGGAGCACCAGCGGATCGCCCGGCGGATCTTCACCGAGGCGGGCTTCGCGGCCGGTCGCACCCGGATCATCACCGGTCGGGCGCTCGACGTGCTGCCCCGGCTCGCCGACGGTGCGTACGACCTGGTCTTCGTGGATGCGGAGGCGACCGGCTTCCACGCCTGTGTCGAGGCGGCGTTGCGGCTGTTGCGCCCGGGCGGCGTGCTGGCGCTCAACGGCGTGCTGGCCAGCGACCGGATCGGCGACCCGGCTGCCCGGGACGCGGAGACGGTGACGGTTCGCGAGACGATCAAGGCGGTCCGGGAGTCGGAGCACTGGACCCCCGCGCTGCTTCCGGTCGGGCACGGGCTGCTCGCCGCGGTGAAGTGCTGATCCGGGCGCAGGACGGGTCAGAGCCCCGGGCGAGCCGGGGCGCTGACCCACTGCCTAGGTGAGGTCGGCGAGCCAGCGCAGCAACGACCTGACACCCCAGCCGGTGGCGCCGCGACTGACCTCGGCCTGGTCGCCGTCGGCCCAGGACGGGGCTGACATGTCCAGGTGCAGCCAGCGGTCCCGGAGTTCGCCGGTGAACTCGCGCAGGTAGAGCGCGGCGAGCACCGACCCGGCGCCCTGGGTCGGTGCGCTGTAGAGGTCGGCGATCTCACTGCCGAGGTACTCGACGTAGTCGGTGTGCAGCGGCATCCGCCACGCCGACTCACCGGCCGCCTCGGCCGCGGCCAGCACGCTTGCGGCAAGTTCGTCGTTCTCGCTGTAGAGGGCGGCGGTGCGCTTGCCCAGCGCCACCGAGTTCGCGCCGGTGAGCGTGGCCAGGTCGATGAGCAGGTCCGGCTTGAGCTGCTGGACCGCGTACGCGAGCGCGTCGGCGAGGACCAGTCGCCCCTCGGCGTCGGAGTTGGTCGTCTCGCTCGTCGTGCCGCCGTAGTGCCGGATGACGTCGCCGGGGCGGAAGGCCGCGCCGCTGACCATGTTCTCGGCGAGCGGGGCCAGCGTGGTGATCCGGATCGGCAGCCGCAGCGCGGCGGCGCCAACCGTGGCGGCGACGACGGCGGCCGCGCCGGCCATGTCCTTGCGCATCAGCTTCATCGACGCCACCGGCTTGATCGAGATGCCGCCGGTGTCGAAGGTGATGCCCTTGCCGACAAGCACCACGTGGGTGCGGGCGTCGGCGGGGTGCCAGTCCAGTTCGACGAGTCGGGGGCCGCTGGCGGAGCCACCACCCACGGCGAGGATCCCGCCGAAGCCCTCGGCGGTCAGCTCGTCCGGGCCGCGGACCCGCAGCCGCAGGTCCGGAAGATCGGAGGCGGCGGAGGCCACCTGATCGGCGAACCACTGCGGCGTCTTCACCGAGGAGGGGGTGTTGGTCAGGTCCCGGGCGAGGTGGGTCATCGCCGCCGTGGTCCGGGCCGAAGTGAGGGTGTCCTCGTACGTGGTCGGGTCGGCGAGCAGCAGGTCGACGCCGGTGAGCGCCGGCCGGTCACCGGCCTCGGTGAGTCGGAACCGGTACGGGGCGAGCAGCAAGCCCTCGGCCAGCCCGCGAACTGCGGCCGGGGTCACCTCGGCCGGCAGCGCGAGGGTGATATGCGTCTCAGCTGCGGCGGAGCGGGCCAGGGCCGCGCCGGCCGTCCGCCAGGCCGCCTCGTCGCCGGCCCCGATGCCGAGCAGCAGCAACCGGCCGGGGGTACGCCCGGGGCGCAGCTGGGTGTGGATCTCGCCGGGCCGGCCGTTCAGTCGGGCCGCTGACACCAGCGCGTCGGCCTCGTCGGCTGTGCCGTCCGGGGCCACCACGGCGGTCGACACGGGCTGGGCCGAGATGTCACCGTCCGCCGTCGAATCGCCGGGGCGGACGGGCAGGACGAGGACGTCGAGCCGGTCGGGCTCGGCGATCAGACGGATGGCGAGCACGCGGAACCGTACCTCCAGGAAAGTGTCGCGGACCGGCAGCGAACCCGCCTGCCCGCAGCGTTGAAGACCCTGAGCCACCGGCGAATCCGGTGGCCCAGGGTCCGAAGAACGTTCCGGGCGGCGTGAGCCGCCCGGAGCACTCCTTACTCAGCCGGCCGCTGCCTTCAGTGCGTCACCGAGCGCGTTGGCCTCGTCGGGAGTCATCTCGACGACGAGCCGGCCACCGCCCTCCAGCGGGACCCGCATGACGATGCCCCGCCCCTCCTTGGTGACTTCCAGCGGACCGTCGCCCGTCCGCGGCTTCATCGCCGCCATGTTGTCTCCCCTCAGACCTACACCAGGGTCGGTGGGTTGCCCCACAGCCACTTCGTCACGACCACCCGCAACGGTCACGGGGGTGTCGACTGACGATTTTCCCTGATGAACACCGCCGGACCCAAACCGGAGCAGCATTGATGTAACAGCATCTAGCTTATCTTGAGAAGGCCTGTCACAATGTGCGGTCATGCAGGCACGGTCGGCACTCTTCGACCTGTACGGCGACCACCTCCGGCCGAGGGGTGGCCGGGCACCGGTTGCTGCCCTGGTCAAGCTACTGGCGCCGCTGGGAATCGCACCGCCAGCAGTTCGCACCGCCGTCTCCCGGATGGTGCGTCAGGGCTGGCTCGAACCCCTCCGGTTGGTCTCCGGGCCGGGATATTCGATCACACCGAAAGCCGCCCGGCGACTCGACGAGGCAGCGGCCCGGATCTACCGGACCGGCCGGGTCACCTGGGACGGCCGGTTCGATCTGCTGGTGTTGGAGGCCCCGGGCTCCCGGCGGGACCGCCAGCGGCTCGCCGCCAACCTGAGCTTCCTCGGTTACGGGACGCTCGACGAGCAGACCTGGGTCGCCACCCGCCCCGCTGAGGACGTCGACCTGCTCCTCGCCGAGACCGGCATCCGGTTCGAACGGTTCACCGCCGCACACTTCTCCGGCACCCCCGGCGCGATGGGCGTGGTCCGACGTGCGTGGAACCTGGCCGAGATCGGCCGCGCCTACGAGCGGTTCGTCGCCGACCAGCGCCCGCTGCTCGCCGCCGTCACCGTCCGCAGCAGCGACGAGGAGGCGTACGCGACGCGGTTCCGACTCGTGCACGCGTGGCGTACGTTCCTCTTCCAAGATCCGCAGCTGCCCCCGGCGCTGCTGCCCGAGCGGTGGCCCGGCACCGCCGCGGCCAGCTTCTTCGACCGGCACGCGGCTCGCCTGCGTCCGGCCGCCGACCGGTACGTCGAGCAGTGCCTCGACGCCGGCAACCGCATCGTCCGACAGAAGGGTCGTTAGACACGTGACCGAGCCGCTGCTTGTCGACCGGACCGATGCCGTCGTCACCCTCACGCTGAACCGGCCGAACGCCATGAACGCGTTCGACGTGGCGCTCAAGGAGGCGCTGCGGGACGCCCTGGCCGAGCTGGAGACCGACAGGTCCTGCCGCGCGGTCGTCCTGGCCGGGGCCGGCGGGTCGTTCAGCGCCGGGCAGGATCTGCGCGAGCACGTGGCCACCCTGGAGAACTCCGCGAGTGACCCGCTGGGCACCGTGCGAGCGCACTACAACCCGATCGCCGCCCGGCTCGCCAACCTGCCCAAGCCGGTGATCGCCGCGGTTCGCGGGATGGCCGCCGGGGCGGGCGCGTCGCTGGCCTTCCTGGCCGACATCCGCATCGGTGGTCCGACCACCAGTTTCCTGATGGCCTTCGCCAAGGTCGGTCTGGCCGCCGACACCGGCGCCTCCTGGACGCTTCCCCGACTTGTCGGCCACGCCAAGGCCGTGGAGCTGCTGATGCTTGCCGAGCCGGTCCGCGCCGAGGAGGCCTGCCGGTTGGGCCTGCTCAACAGGTTGACTGACGACGACGAGCAGGTGTTGCCGGTCGCCCAGGAGTTGGCCGCCCGCCTCGCCGCCGGCCCGACCGTCGCGTACGGGGCGATCAAGCGGCAGCTCTCCATCGCCGACGCCGGCACCCTCGCCGACGCCCTCTCCGCCGAGGCGCAGGCCCAGTCGATCTGCGGTGCCACCGCCGACCACCGGGCGGCCACCCTCGCCTTCGTCGGCAAGCAGAAACCGGTCTTCGAGGGACGCTGAACGCGATCCGGACGCCACCCTTACCGTCCTCGAACACCCGCCGCCTAGCGTCGGCCGGTATGAGCGATCGTGAAGCGGTGGCACACCTGCTGCGCCGGGCCACCTTCGGGCCGACCGCCGCCGAGGTGGACGCGGCCGAGCGGGCCGGGCCGGCGGCGACCCTGGACCGGCTGCTCACCCCGCCCGCGACGGACCGGGGTGCGGCGGCCACGCCGCTCCCGACGCTGCCGGCGGACCCGTACGCCGGGCTGAGCAAGGACTCCACCCGCGAGCAGCGACAGCAGGCCAACGCGGAGCGCCGCAAGCAACTCCAGCAGGTCACCGAGTGGTGGCTGGACCGGATGGTGGCCGCCGACGACGGGCTGACCGAGAAGTTGCTCTTCTTCTGGCACGGGCACTGGGCCACGAGCGCGCAGAAGGTCAAGTCGGCGCGGTTGATGCTGGGCCAACTGGAGACGCTGCGCCGACATGCTCGTGGGCCGCTGGGCCCGCTTGTCGCCGCGATGGTGCGCGACCCCGCCCTGATCGTCTGGCTGGACGGGCAGAAGAACACCCGCAAGGCACCGAACGAGAATCTGGCCCGCGAGCTGATGGAGCTCTTCACCCTCGGCATCGGCGCCTACGGCGAGGCCGACGTCAAGGCCGGCGCGCGGGCGCTCACCGGCTGGGTGGTGGACCGGCGTACCGGAGTGGCCCGCTTCGAGCCCAAGCGGCACGACCCCGGCGAGAAGACGATCCTCGGGCAGAGCGGCCGGTTCGACGCCGAGGCGTACGCCGGTCTGCTGGCCACCCAACCGGCGGCGGCGACCTTCGTGGCCGGGCGGATCTGGTTCCGCTACGCGGGCGGCGACACCCCCGCACCGGACGGTCTGGCCGGCGCGGACACCATCGCGACGGTGCGCGCGGTCCTCTCCGCACCTGCCTTCGCCCAGACCCGGGGCACCCTCGTCAAGCAACCGGTGGAGTGGCTGGTCGGCGCGCTGCGGCAGCTCGGCATCCGGCCGTCCGCGTTGCCCGAGCAGCAGCGCAAGCAACTGCTGACCGGCCTGAACGCGCTGGACCAGGTGCCGTTGCGTCCGCCGAGCGTGGGTGGTTGGCCGGCCGGGGCCGCCTGGCTGACCACCTCCTCGTTGCAGGCCCGACTGCGCACGGCCGGGGTGCTCGCCGCCGCCACGGCACCAGCGGTGCTGGCCCGGCTGACCGCCGCGCCCACCGCCGGGCGACCGGACGCGCTGGCCCGACTGCTCGTGGTCGACGGCTGGGGCGCGCGCACCCGCGCCGCCCTCACCCCGCTTGCCGGTGAGCCCCGCAAGCTGCTGATCGCCGGACTGGTCAGCCCCGAATACACCGTCAGCTGAGCGGAGGAGCCGACATGGACACCCTGACCCGACGCAGGTTCCTGCTGACCAGTGGAGTGGTCGGCGCGGGCGCGCTGGCCGCCGGGGCCGGCGCGTACAGCCTGCGGGACCTGCTGGACACCAGCGGGGACCGCGATCCGCAGTCCCGCACGCTGGTGCTGGTGACCCTCTACGGCGGCAACGACGGGCTCAACACGGTCATCCCGCACGGCGACCCGGCCTACCGGGCGGCTCGCCCGGAGCTGGCGTACCCGGACGGGGAGCTGCTGCGGTTGGACGACGACGTCGCCCTCAACCCGGCGCTTGCCGGCCTGCACGAGCGCTGGTCCGGTGGTGGGTTGGCGATCGTGCGCGGGGTCGGCTACCCGAAGCCGGACCGCAGCCACTTCCGGTCGATGGACATCTGGCACACCGCGCAACCGGACCGGCCCGGCAACACCGGCTGGCTCGGGCGGTGGTTGGACCGGGCCGGTGGCGACCCCCGGCTGGCGGTCTCCTTCGAGCCGGCGCTCCCGCCGCTGCTGGCCGGTGCGGAGAGCGCCGGCGCGGCCGTGCCGGTGACCGACCGCAAGGCCGCCAAGGGGCTGTCGGCGGAGACGCTCACCGCGTTCGCCGTCGCGGAGGCGGGCGAGTCGGCGGCCCGGAGTCGTGCCGCCGCCTGCTTCGCCGACATGCGCTCGGTGGACGAGATGATCCGCGAGGTCCGTGACTCCGCCGACCCGGACACGGCGGACCCGGACGGCGAGCAGGCCCCCGCGACGGCCACCGGAGGGGCAGGCACACCGCTTGACGCGCAGCTCGATCTGGTCGCGCAGTGCGTCGAGGCGGGAGTGTCCACCCGGGCCTTCTCGGTGTCGCTCGGCGGCTTCGACACACACGCCGACGAGAAGCAGTTGCAGGCCGTCCTGCTGGGCCAGTTGGACCGGGCGTTGACCAGGTTCGCCGACCGGATGAGTCGTACCGAGGCGGGCCGGAAGGTGGTGGTGGCGGTCTACTCCGAGTTCGGCCGTCGGGTCCGAGCCAACGCCTCGGACGGCACCGACCACGGCACCGCGTCCGACGTGCTGCTGCTCGGCGCGGGCGTCCGGGGTGGTTGGCACGGCGCACCGCCGAGCCTCACCGACCTCGACGACGGCGACCTGAAGTACACCACCGACTTCCGGGACGTCTACGCCACACTGCTGGAACGAGTGCTGGACACCGACCCGGGTCCGGTCCTCGCCGACTGGCGTGGACGGGTGGACAAGCTGTTCTAGTCGTCCTCTTCCGGGTCCTGATTGGCCTGCTCGCCAAGCACGAAAGCCTGCATGGCCAGCTCGTCACCGGCTGGCGAGACGAACGCGGGCAGCTCCCGCGGCCCCAACTCCTGCACGTAGGACCAGAACAGCCGAACCGCCTCGGCCGGCGTGCCGGCCTCGATCGGCAGGTCGAGGCTGACCAGCCAGGTGCGCCGGGCCGGGGGCGGGCCGAGCTGGTCGGCGAGCGCCCGGAAGGCCGCCGGGTCGACAGCGGTGACCGGCCCGTCGAGCGTCAGCAGGTCGGCCGGCACCGGCTCGTCGAAGGCCCGACGGGTGTACGCGACGACGAGCGTGGCCGGCTCGACGGGCGACTGCGGGTCGTCCGGGTCTTCGCGGTGGCGCTGCCCCGGCGCGCTGACCCGACCGAGGGCCACCAGCCGTGGCGGCCCGTCGACCAGGACGGCCACCTGGTCGCCCAGGCCGGGCCGGCTGACACCGACCAGCCCGGTCAGCTCCAGCGTGTCGTGGTGCACGAGCCGCTCGGCCTCGTAGCGCTCGGCGGGCAGCAGCACCGCCCAGGTGCCCTCCCCGTCGGTGTGGCCGGCCGCACCGGCCCGGTGCGCGGTCTCGGTCGTCATGCCTGACATCTCATCATGCCGCCGGGGCGACGGTGACGTGACAGCCGACGATGTGATCGTCGACCATGCCGGTGGCCTGCATCAGCGCGTAGGCGGTGGTCGGGCCGACGAACCGGAAGCCGCGCTTCTTGAGGGCCTTGGCCATCGCCGTCGACTCCGGGGTGATCGGCGCGAGCTCGGCGAACGAGGCGGGGCGGGCGGGCCGGCGCTCCGGCGCGAAGGACCAGAGCAGCACGGACAGGCCCTCCGGCAGCTCCAGCGCGGCCCGGGCGTTGGCGATGGCCGCCTCGATCTTGGCCCGGTTACGGACGATGCCGGCGTCGGCGAGCAGCCGGGTCACGTCGGCGTCGTCGTAGCTGGCGACGGTCGGCAGGTGGAACTCGTCGAAGGCCAGCCGGAACGCCGGACGCTTGCGCAGGATGGTCAGCCAGGATAACCCGGACTGGAACGCTTCGAGCGTCATCCGCTCGTAGAGCGCGTCGTCGCCGCGCAGCGGCCGCCCCCACTCCGTGTCGTGGTAGACGGCGTAGTCGGGGGTGCTCGACCCCCAGGCACAGCGCGCCAGCCCGTCGGCACCGATCACCAGGTCAGTCACCTCGTACACGCTAGGGCATCGCACCGACACCCCATTGCCACCTGCCGTCCGGCTGCCTATGGTGCTTGTTACCGACCGGTAGGTCGAGGTCACCCAGCGGTGCGCCCCGGCCGGTCACGGCGAGCGGAGGCCGCGCGGTGAAGGAGTTCCCGGACGTCATCGCCTGGTCGATCCCGGCCTTCGTGCTGCTCATCGTGCTGGAGCGGGTCTCCTACCTGCTGCACCGCGACGACGACGAGGTCGGCTACGGCGGCGCGGACACCGCGACCAGCCTGACCATGGGGTTGGGCAGCATCGTCGCCGACCTGCACCACTCGTCGCAGCGGTTCAACCTCTCGACCGCGCTGCGCCAACCGTGGACCGGCCTGACCAGTTGGGTGTTCTACCTCCCGCTGATCGTGGCCGGCGTACACCCGGCGGTTGTCGCGTTCTGCGGCTCGGTCAACCTGCTCTACCAGTTCTGGATCCACACCGAGCGGATCGACAGGATGCCGCGCTGGTACGAGGCGGTGTTCAACACCCCGTCACACCACCGGGTGCACCACGCGTCGCAGGGCAGCTACCTGGACCGCAACTTCGGCGGCATCCTGATCGTCTGGGACCGGCTCTTCGGCTCGTTCGCGCCGGAACAGGAGCGCTGCGTGTACGGCCTGACCAAGAACGTGGACAGCTACAACCCGGTCCGGGTGGCCTTCCACGAGTACGCCTCGATCGCCCGGGACCTGCGCGCGGCGGTGACCTGGCGGCACCGCGTCGGGCACCTCTTCCGCGCGCCGGGCTGGCAGCCGGCACCGGGCCGCACGGTCAGGGCAGCCGGCCCTGCTCGACCAGACGGGCAAACCTCTTCAGCGCCTGGGTGAGGCCGAGCTTGGAGCCGGGCCAGAGCACCGGCCACGCCAGTCGACCGGCTCGGCCGCCCGGCAGGTGGAACCACTCGTGCCAGACGACCTGGGTGCGGTCCCGACCCAGCTGGGTGCAGCGCAGCACCCCCGGGCCACGCAGCAACTGGCCGTGGTGCACGACGCCGATCTCGTACGGCTCGTCGACCCGGACCACCCGCATCTCGTCGCGCAGCGTCGCCCGGCCGAGCGCGGTCACCGCCTCGATCCGGCTGCCCTCGCGCCCATCACCCTCGACCACTCGGACGCGGGTGAACGGAATCCAGTCGGACTGACGTTCCCAGGCGAGCAGCGCGGCGAAGACCCGCTCCGCCGGGGCGTCCACGATCACCGTGGCGGTCACCTCACCAGCACCGGGTCGGGCCGCCTCCCGAAGATCGTCGGCACCCTCCGGTTGGGTCACGTGGACTCCGACCGGGCCACCGCGTCGCGCTGCTCGGTGCCGTCGGTGGTCTGCCCACGATCGGTCGACTCGTCGGCGGCGGGCACGGCGGCCGGCGCCACACCATCGGAGTCGGCCGGGGACGAGGTGGCGGCCGGCAACGGACCGGGGGCGGTCGAGCCGACCGGGGTCGCGCCCGCCTCACCGGCCAGCGACGCGTCCTTCTCCGGCTCCAGCTCTGCTGCCGTCTCCGGTTCTGCCGCCGTGCCCGGCTCGGTCGCCTCGCCGGCGGTCGTCGCCTTGGTGGCGGACTGCTCGCGGGCCCGGCGCAGCACGTCCGCGTCGTCGGTGCGCCCCTCACGCAACGCGATGACCTCCGACTCCAGTACGCCGATCAGCTCGGACTTGTAACCGATGTCGTAGGCGGCACGGCGCATCGCCTGATCGACCTGATCCATCCGGTACCCGCGCAACCCGGTGTCGAAACGGACCGCTCCCACGTCGGATTCGCGTAGCGGGCGGCTGCCCGGCAACGCCACGGCCTGCGAATCCGGTTCGGCTGGCACCAGGCCGGGATCACGGCCGCTGACCAGCACCGTCACGCCGAATATCACCGCCGCGACGGTCAACGCCACGACCAGGAGGAGCAGAAGCTGACCCATGTACTGATCGTGGCATGGCGGCCGGCCCGGAGCGACCCCGCCACCCGTCCCGATCGTGATCGGTGCCGACGCCCGCCCCGAATCGCGGACCGGCGACCGACTAGCGTCGGGACCGGCCGACGCGGCGGCGACGGCGCGAACTTCCAGGAGGCGGGCATGGCCGGGGCGCTTCGGCTGGGTGGGCACACGTTCGTCCCCGGCGAGCTGGTGGTGATGGCGATCATCAACCGCACGCCGGACTCTTTCTTCGACCGAGGGGCCACCTACGCCGCCGACAGCGCTCTGCGGGCGGTGGAGCGGGCGGTGGACGAGGGCGCGGCCATCATCGACATCGGCGGCGTCAAGGCCGGCCCCGGCGCGGACGTGGACGTCGCCGAGGAGATCCGCCGCACGGTGGACACCATCGCCGCCGTCCGAGCCGCGTTTCCCGAGGTGGTGATCTCCATCGACACCTGGCGGGCCGAGGTGGCGACAGAGGCCGTGGCGGCCGGCGCCGACCTCCTCAACGACACCTGGTCGGGCGCCGACCCCGCGTTGATGCGGGTGGCCGCGCAGACCGGCGCCGGCCTGGTCTGTTCGCACGCCGGCGGCCTCACGCCGCGGACCAGACCGCACCGGGCGGCCTTCACCGACGTGGTCGCCGACGTGGTCGCGACGGTGACCGGGCTCGCCGAGCGCGCGGCGGCGGCGGGGGTACGCCCCGACGGGATCCTCATCGATCCGGCGCACGACTTCGGCAAGAACACCCGGCACTCGCTGGAGGTCACCCGCCGACTGGACGAGCTGACCGCAACCGGCTGGCCGGTGCTGGTGGCGCTCTCCAACAAGGACTTCATCGGTGAGACGTTGGGCCTGCCGGTGGCCGAGCGGTTGGAGGGGACGCTCGCCGCGACGGCGGTCTCAGCCTGGCTGGGCGCCCGGGTCTTCCGGGCCCATCAGGTCGGCCCGACCCGTCGGGTGCTGGATCTGGTGGCCTCGATCCGCGGTGACCGCCCGCCCACGGCGACCCGGCGGGGGCTGGCCTGACCGGTTGTCGCCGTAACCGACCGCGAACGGCCGGACGGACCGACACGATCGCCGGAGGCCGTGGCGCTCAGCTCCAGCGGAGGATGTTCCTGCGCCAGGCGTAGAGGATGCCGAGCGCGAGCACCGCCACGAACACCGCCATCTCGACCACCGTCACCAGACCGAAGCCCGGCCGGTCGAAGACCACCGCCCAGGGGAAGAGGAACACCGCCTCGACCGCGAACAGCACGTACAGGTAGGCGTACACGTAGTAGCGAATCTGCATCTGCGCCCAGTCGGCACCGACCGGGTCGAGCCCGCACTCGTAGCTGGCCCGCTTACCCGGCGGGTCGGCCGGACGCGCCGGACGTAACACCCGGTTGGCCGAGAACGCCGTAACAAAGAAGAGAACGCTGGCGAGCAGCAGGAGCCCGAGCGTCGCGTACGAGCCCAGGTATCCGGTCACAGTCGGCAGCCTACCGCCCATTCGGACGGGCCGTCCCAAACACGTTACGGATTTGTTTCCAGATGGGACTAGTGCACTGGGGCAACTGTTACCGAATACTGAACGCCCACCCATGTCACCGGAGGACAGATGGCCCGCGTGAAGGCATCGCCCGGTAACCGGGCGGAGGGGCGGCGTGCCACACCCCTGCTGGCGACCGCGCTCGCGGTCGGCCTGCTCGCGGCGCTCGCCGCTGGCCCGGGCTGGGCCAGCGCGGCCACTCCGGACGTCGACCCGGTCGTGACGTCGGCCGACCCGGTCAACGAGCCGGGAGAGGAGGGCCCCCCGACCACACCGGCGCAGGAGCCCACCCCGACCGAGGTCCCGGGCGGCGAACCCACCCCGAGCGAGCCGGCACCGGAGACCACCGCACCCCCACCGGCGACGACGCCAGCAGCGCCGGAGACCACCGCCCCGGAGGTCCCCCCGGCGCCGACCACCATCGCGCCCCCGCCGGCCGGCACCACCCGACCGCCCACCCCGGGGCCCCCGACGGCGCCTCCGGTCGTGCCGAACCCCCCGGCCCCGCCGATCCGTCCGCGCGCGCCGGTGTCGGCGCCGCCGGAGCAGAGCCCGCTTGCCGTACAGGTCACCACCGGCGACGTCACCGTCACCGAGGCGTACTGGAACACCGCGAGCACCGCCGCCACCCTGGAGGTCACGGTGCACAACACCGGCACCACCGCGGAGCGGATCCGACTCTCGTACACGCTGCCCGCCGGGCTGACCGACGCCGGCACGAAGGGCTGCGCCGCCGCCGGCGGCAGGACGTACCGCTGTGGGGCCTGGACGGCCGAGGCGGGCGCCCGGTTCAGCACCGTGCTGCGCCTGCGGGTCGCCGGCACGGCGTGGAAGCAGATGCCGCTCAGCGGCTCCGTCCAGGTCGTCGCGGACGCGCCGGGGGTGCCCGGCGAGGCGACCGACGACCAGGGCTTCGCCGTGCTCTTCCCGCCCGGCCCGCCGGTGCCCGGGATCGCGCTCGCCGCCGACGAGGTGGCCTTCGACATCAGCGGCGGCCCGAGCGTCCTCACGCTCCGGCTGGGCAACACCGGCACGGTGGACGCCGCCGGGCGGGTCGAGGTCGTGCTGCCGGCCGGGGTGACCGTGTCGGCCCCACCACTCGGATGCGTGGCGGTCGACCCGACGCGTACCCGCTGCGACGCCGGTCTGGTGCTGGCGGGCACGACCGCCGAGGTGCAGTTGCCGGTGGAAGCGACGCCGCAGGCCCAGCGGGAAGCGCCGTTGTCCGGTGCCCTGATCGGTCAGCTCGACCCGCGCAGCGGCCCGACCCGTCGGGTGCAGATGAGCTTCCGGATCACCGCGGCGGCCGCCCTCGCCACGCCGGTGGTCTCCCCGCCCGCACCGACCGGCTCGCAGGGCGTACTCCCGGCCGGCGCCGCGAGCGGAGACGGCGGGTTGACCTCGGTGCAGCGCACCGCGGTCATCCTGATCGTGGTCTCCACGCTGCTGGTGGTGCTGGCCCTCACGCTTGCCACGACCTCGCTGCGCCGCCGGTTCGGCGGCCCGCCGCCCGAGCCCACGCCCAACCCCGCCGACTGATCGACGGATGACCCCGGCACCGGCGCGGCCGGGGTCATCGACGCGACCGGGTGGTGATCTGAATTACGGCGGCCGGGGCGTAACACCGCAAAGGCGGGCACTTCTCCTCCCGGACGGGTCCCAGTCGGCGGACCTCCGGCGATGGTTAGGTCTCCCTTAGACGTAGGCTCTCAGGTGAGGAACGACAGCGGCCGGACCAGCCTGGGCGGTGCGGTGAAGCGTTGCGTCAAGGAGGTTCCGTGGCCGGGCGAGCCCCGCAGTCGCGAACGAAGGTGGCACAGTGACCAAGCAGATCCGTCAACTCGACCGGGTGGTCATCCGGTTCGCCGGTGACTCCGGCGACGGCATGCAGCTGACCGGGGACCGGTTCACCTCGGAGACGGCGCAGCTCGGCAACGACATCTCGACGCTGCCGAACTTCCCCGCCGAGATCCGGGCTCCCGCCGGCACCCTGCCGGGTGTGTCGAGCTTCCAGGTGCACTTCGCCGACTACGACATCCTCACGCCGGGTGACGCGCCCAACGTGCTGGTGGCGATGAACCCGGCGGCCCTCAAGGCCAACCTGGCCGACCTGCCGCGCGGCGCGGACATCATCGTCAACACCGACGAGTTCACCAAGCGCAACCTCGCCAAGGTCGGCTACCAGACCAGTCCACTTGATGACGACTCGCTCGTCGGCTACGTCGTGCACCCGGTGGCGCTGACCTCGATGACCGTCGGCGCGCTCGCCGCCCACCAGGTGTCCAAGAAGGACGCCGAGCGGTCGAAGAACATGTTCGCCCTCGGCCTGCTCTCGTGGATGTACTCCCGGCCCTACGAGTCGACCCTGCGCTTCCTGGAGCGCAAGTTCGCGGCCCGTCCGGAGCTGGTCGCCGCGAACGTCGCCGCCTTCAAGGCCGGCTGGAACTTCGGCGAGACGACCGAGGACTTCGCGGTCCGCTACGAGGTCAAGCCGGCGAAGATGAAGCCGGGCACCTACCGCAACATCACCGGCAACGCGGCACTCTCGCTGGGGCTCGTCGCCGCCGGGGTGCGCTCCGGGCTGCCGGTCTTCCTCGGCGCGTACCCGATCACGCCCGCGTCGGACATCCTGCACGAGCTGAGCAAGCACAAGCGTTTCGGCGTCCTCACCGTGCAGGCCGAGGACGAGATCGCCGCCGTCGGCGCCGCGCTCGGCGCCTCCTACGGCGGGTCGCTCGGGGTGACCACCACCAGCGGCCCCGGTGTGGCGCTCAAGAGCGAGACGATCTCGCTCGCGGTGGCGCTGGAGCTGCCGCTGGTGATCGTGGACGTGCAACGCGCCGGCCCGTCGACGGGCATGCCGACCAAGACCGAGCAGGCCGACCTCAACATGGCGCTCTACGGTCGGCACGGCGAGGCCCCGGTCGCGGTGATCGCGCCCCGGTCCCCGTCGGACTGCTTCTTCGCGGCACTCGAGGCGGCCCGGATCGCGCTCACCTACCGCACCCCGGTGATCCTGCTGTCCGACAACTACGTCGCCAACGGCTCGGAGCCGTGGCTGCTGCCCGACGTGGAGTCGCTGCCCGACCTGCGGGTCGAGTTCGCCACCAAGCCCAACGGCGAGGACGGCACCACCTTCCTGCCCTACCTGCGTGACCCGGAGACCCTGGCGCGGCCGTGGGCGATCCCCGGCACGGCGGGCCTGGAGCACCGGATCGGCGGCCTGGAGAAGGCCGACAAGACCGGGGACATCTCCTACGACCCGGCCAACCACGACTTCATGGTGCGCACCCGGGCCGCCCGGATCGAGACCATCCCGGTGCCGGACATCGAGGTGGAGGACCCGGACGGCGACGCCCGGGTGCTGGTCCTCGGCTGGGGCTCGACGTACGGGCCGATCGGTGCGGCCTGCCGCGGGGTACGCCAGCGTGGTCTGTCCATCGCCCAGGCGCACCTGCGGCACCTGGCACCGATGCCGGCCAACCTCGGTGAGGTGCTGCGGTCGTACGACAAGGTGGTCATCCCGGAGATGAACCTGGGTCAGCTCGCGCACGTCATCCGGGCCCGCTATCTGGTCGACGCGATCAGCTACAACCAGGTCCGTGGCCTGCCGTTCACGGCCGCCGAGCTGGAGACGACGCTTGAAGAGGTGCTGAAGAATGTCTGAGCCCGTCGCCGTCAAGCTCACCGCGAAGGACTTCAAGTCCGACCAGGAGGTGCGTTGGTGCCCCGGCTGCGGTGACTACGCGATCCTGGCGGCCATCCAGCAGTTCATGCCGGAGCTGAACATCCCCCGGGAGCGCACCGTCTTCGTCTCCGGGATCGGCTGCTCGTCGCGTTTCCCGTACTACATGAACACGTACGGCATGCACTCGATCCACGGTCGGGCCCCGGCGATCGCGACCGGCCTGTCGGTGTCCCGGCCGGACCTGTCGGTCTGGGTGGTCACCGGCGACGGCGATGCGCTATCCATCGGTGGCAACCACCTGATCCACGCGCTGCGGCGCAACGTCAACCTCAAGATCCTGCTGTTCAACAACCGGATCTACGGTCTGACCAAGGGCCAGTACTCGCCGACCTCCGAGGTCGGCAAGGTCACCAAGTCGACCCCGGCCGGCTCGGCGGACGCCCCGTTCAACCCGCTCTCGCTCGCCCTGGGCGCGGAGGCAAGCTTCGTCGGCCGCACCATCGACTCCGACCGCAAGCACCTCCAGTCGGTGCTGCGGGCCGCCGCGGAGCACGAGGGCTCGGCCTTCGTGGAGATCTACCAGAACTGCAACATCTTCAACGACGGGGCGTTCGAGCAGCTCAAGGACCCGTCCACCCGGGACGACTACCTGATCCGCCTGGAGCACGGGCAGCCGATAACCTTCGGCGCTGCTCGCGAGCCGAACGGGCAGCCCGGCGGCGCTGACGGGCAGTTCTGCGTGGTGCACCCGCCGGGTGGCTTCGGTCTGGAGGTCCGGGAGACCAGCTCGGTCCGTCCCGAGGAGATCGTCGTGCACGACGCGACGGTGACCGACCCGGCGTACGCGTTCGCGCTGTCCCGGCTGCCCGGCCTGGACCTGCGCAACACCCCGATCGGGGTGTTCCGCTCGGTGGACCGACCGTCCTACGACAGCGTGGTGCAGGCGCAGCTCGCGGCCGCAAAGGCCACTGTCACCGAGACCCCCGAGCAGCAGCTCGCCGGCCTGCTGGGCAGCGGCGACACCTGGACCATCCTCTGATCCGTCGGCACTGACGAGAGCGGCCGTCCCCGATCCGGGGGCGGCCGCTCTCGTCGAACCGGCTCTTTCTCAGCGCTGGGCGGTGGCCGGCGTCCAGAGGTTGTCGATCTCCTTCTCGGCCGCCGCGAGGCTCGCCTCGTGCAGCGGGATCAGCTCGGCCATCGCCGGCACCGACGGTGCCAGGGTCAGCTCGGCGCTGATGAAGCGCGGCTGCATGCCGGTCATCGACAGACCGTGCGGGAGCCATGGCTCGGCGTGGTCCCAGCCGGAGCGGGGGGTGCCCTCGCCGTAGCCGCCGCCCCGAGTGGCAAGCACCACGAACTCGCGTCCGCCGAGCAGACCCTCCTGCGTCGTCGGGTCGTACGCCAGCCCGGGAACGATCAGGTGGTCGACCCAGGACTTGACGCTGCTGGGCGCTCCGAAGTTGTAGAGCGGCAGGCCGAGCAGCACCACGTCGGCCCGCTTCACCTCGTCGACAAGCCGCTCACTGAGCTCCCAGGAGTCGCGCTGCGCCGGGCTGTGCTGATCCGGCGGCGTCATCCGGGCGAGGCCGCCATCCGAGTCCAGGTGCGGCAGCGGGTCGGCGCCCAGGTCACGGTAGGTCACGGTGCCGGCCGGGTGCGCCGCACGCCATGCGTCGACCGCGCGGGCGGTGAGCCGCCGGCTGACCGACCAGTCACCGCGGATGCTCGAGTCAATATGCAGCAGATGCATTATTCCTCCTCCAGGAATCGTCTGTGAAGCACCAACTATTTATAGCAGGCCGATGTTCCGCTCGGTCGGTAGACTGAGTCACATGTCCGCCCAGCCGCTCGACGCCTCCGAGCACCGCTCGGGCGCGCTCCTGGACCACCTGGCCCGGCGGATGCGGCTACGGTCGGAGTCGGTGCTCGCGCCGCTGGGGCTACGCCCCCGGCATCTGGTCGCGCTCACCGTGCTGCGGGCCGGCGGCGGCACCGGCCAACAGGCGCTCGCCGCCATCCTGGAAATGGACAGCACCAACATCGTCGGGCTGCTCAACGACCTGGAGGCGGAGCAGCTGATCGAGCGCCGGCGCTCCCCCGAGGATCGCCGCCGACACGTCGTCGAACTCACCGAAAACGGTGCGAAACGCCTCAGCGAGGCGGAATGCGCGCTAGCCAGCGCCGAGGACGAGGTGCTCGGCGCGCTGAATCCGACCGAGCGGGAGACGCTCTACGAGCTGCTCAGCCGGGCGTCCACCGGCACGTCGATCACCTGCACCGAGGCGATCTGCACCACCGACGACACCTGCTGACGCCGCGGCACACAGCAGGCGGGCGGGACGGTCAGGCGGTCGTGGCCGACTGGGGGCGGTCGTCGCGTACGTGCACAAGCATGTCGCCGGTCTCGATCACCGCGCCGGCCCGGTCGGCCAGGGTGACCACCTTGCCCCGCCGCACCAGAGCGATCACCAGCGAGTCCAGCTCGCGCGGCGAACGCCCCACCTCGTCCCGCTCCGCCGAACGCATGGCCAGCGCCATGCCCTGACCCGGGGTGAGCAGGTCCTCCACCACGTCGATAAGCGGCGGCGCCGAGGTGGAGAGACCGAGCAGCCGACCCGCGGTGGCCGAGGAGACGATCACGTGGTGCGCACCACTCTGCTTGAGCAGTGGCGCGTTCTCCGCCTCCCGGGCCGCCGCGATGATGCGGACCTGACCTGCGGTGAGCTGCCGTACCGTCAGCGCGACGAGCACCGACGCGTCGTCACTGTCGGTCGCGATGATCACGGCCTTGGCGTTCTTGACGTGTGCCTCGTTCAGCACCGACGAGCGGGTCGCCGACCCCTCGATCGCCACCAGGCCGGCGGACGTGGCCTGCCGCAGGGCGGCGGCGCTGCGCTCCACCACCACGATCCGCGAGCGGTCCAGGCCGTTCTCCAGCAGGGCCGAGACGGCGCTGCGCCCCTTGGTGCCGTAGCCGCAGATGATGACGTGGTCCTTCACGGCTCTCCTCCACCGCGACAGGCGACGGCCGGTCCGGTACTGCTCGGTCAGAACTTCAAGGGTGGTGCCGACCAGGATGATCAGGAAGATCACGCGGGCCGGGGTGATGAAGAGGACGTTGACCAGCCGGGCCGACGGCGCGGCCGGGGTGATGTCGCCGTACCCGGTGGTCGAGAGCGACACGACCGCGTAGTAGAAGCAGTCGAGGAGGGTGAGGCCGTCCTCGTTGACGTCGCGGTAGCCGTCCCGGCCCAGGTAGACCGCGGCGACCACGGCGAAGACCAGGCCCAGGGCGGCCGCGAGCCGGAGGCTCAACGCGCTCAGTGGGCCCCGCCGCTGTGCGGGAAAATGGATCACCGTCGAACCTGCTCCCCCGCCGTCTCCTGCACGCCCACAACATAGCGGGTACGACATCGATCGCACGTCCGGGTCGCGCCGGACGACCCAGGTCCTGTTCCCGGCGATCACGCTGGGCGCGGCCCGGACGGGTCGGCCCGGACGGCCGGGGACGGGCATGATGAGGGTGTTCCCGACGACGACCGCGAAAGTGAGGCCGGCATGTCGTTGCTGCGACGAGTCATCGGTGGAGTGCTCCGCCGACTCCGGCAGGGCCAGGGCCGCACCCTGCGTGAGGTGGCCGCCGCCGCCGGGGTCTCCGTGCCCTACCTGTCCGAGGTGGAACGGGGCCGCAAGGAGGCCTCGTCGGAGGTGCTCGCGGCGATCTGCCGGGCGCTCGGCATCCGCCTCTCCGACCTGCTCGAGGAGGCCCGCGACGACCTGCGTCGGGTCGAGCCCCGCATTCCGGCCGCGCCCCGGGCCGTGCTGACCCGTTTCGAGCGGGCCACTGTCGCCCGACACGAGTCGGGTCAGCGCACGCTGCGGACCAGCGGCCCGATCCTGCACCGGGCTCCCGGCGCGAGCGGGCCGACCCTCTCCGTTCGGGCGACGGCCTCCGCCGGCGGCGTGCGCCCCGGTCCGCGTACCGCCGCGTTGTTGGGCTGCGCGCGGGCCCGGGCGGGCGCGCGGCGGGTGACTGTCGCGTAGGCCGCGCCGGTTCTGCCGTCGGCGGATCTGCCGGCGGCAGAATCACTGGGCCCGCCACCGCCGTCGCCCGCACGCTTGGGGGGCCGGTCCACCGGGTGGTCCCCACCACCCGCCGGCATGGTGGGGAGGCGGCGGCACATGATGAGGTACGGCGCACGCATGCTTGACGGTGGGCAGCCGTCCTTCGGTGACCACGTGTTCGAACGACTGCTCCGGGAGCGGATCGTCTTCCTCGGCACCGAGGTGACCGACGAGTCGGCCAACCAGATCTGCGCGCAGATCCTGCTGCTCGCCGCCGAGGACGCCGACCGGGACATCTACCTCTACATCAACTCGCCGGGCGGGTCGGTGAGCGCGGGGATGGCGGTCTACGACACGATGCGCTACGTCCGCAACGACGTGGCGACGCTGGCGCTCGGGTTCGCCGGCTCGATGGGGCAGTTCCTGCTCTGCGCGGGTGCGGCCGGCAAGCGGTACGCGCTGCCGCACTCGCGCGTCATGATGCACCAGCCGTCCGGCGGGATGGGCGGGACGGCCGCGGACATCACCATCCAGGCGGAGAACATGCTGCACGTGAAGCGCACGATGCAGGAGTTGATCGCCGAGCACAGCGGACGGACCCTCGACGAGATCCAGCGGGACTGGGACCGGGACCGTTGGTTCACCGCCGATGAGGCCCGCGACTACGGCCTCATCGATCAGGTGGTGACCCGAGCCGAACAGCTGCCGACGCTCTGATCGCCGTCTGGTGGGGTACCGCCAGCCCGCGCTCAGGGGCGGCCGTTGATGCTCGCCCGTGCGCTCGGTGCCAGCGGGTTGGTGGCGGTCAGGTCGCGGGGCAGCAGGTCGAAGCCCTGCCAGTGCACGCGCATCGGGCTCTGGTCCTCGTCGCGCGGCAGGTGGTGGAAGCCGATCCGGACCCAGAGCACCGGGTCGGTGAGCGTCTCGCCGTTCACGTAGTCCACCACGGACCGGGCCGCGCACTCCGGGTCCAGGTTGAACGAGGCGAACTTCTCGCAGGCGCGGGCCTCGGTGACGGTCAGGTCGGGTGCCATCTCGGGCCGGCTCTCGTAGTCGTCGTTCGCGCCGGTCACGAGTTGGTAGGAGCGCGGGTGCCCGTCGGCGTTCGGCGCGGCGTCGCTGACCACCCGCCACCACCTGCGGTTCGCGCCGGTCAGCGCCCGCTCGGTGGGGATGGCGGTGCGGGTGGTGGCGAGGATCGCCGAGCGGCGGCCCTGCTGCCCGGTGGGCGCGGTGTCGAACTGCTCGACCCGTTCGCTGCCCAGGCCGGGATCGACCCGCCAGACCGCGTTGTGGTGGTGCGCGGCGGCGTGGTCGGAGGCGCCCGGGCCGATCGGCTGGCCGTACCGCGCGGAGGTGTAGTCGGTCGGGGACAGGTCGCCGGTCGCGCCGAGCCGGGCGGTGAACCGGCCGTCGTCGCCGAAACGGTACTCGGTGACGTACTCGTACCAGCCGACCTTGGAGATGGTCCGCAGCACCAGGTCGACACCCTGGCGGGAGTAGAGGTAGCCGTCGTCGGCGACCCGCTGCGCCGGGCCGGTGGGCTCGGCGACGACACAGAGAACCTTGCCGCTGTCGTACGCCGCGCGCCGCGACCCCCCGGGGCACTCGCGCTCGGGCAGCCGTTGCATCGCGTCGCCGCCGAAGCCGTACGAGGTGATGTCGTTCCACTCGGTGGTCCCGGTGTCGTACGGCACGTTGAGCTGACCGAGCGTCACCGACTCCAGCACGGTGGTGACCGGGCCGCCACGGAAGCTCAGCCCGACGTCCTCCAACACCAGGCCGGTCTGCGGGTCGACGTGCCAGCACATCTGCCAGCGGGCGCCGCCGGGCAGCGTTTCGCGGACGGTGGCCGCCGGACCGCAGGCCAACGAGGCGGGCTCCTCGGCGTGGCCGGCGCTGGCACCGGCCAGCCCGGAGGCCAGGACCACCGACAGCGCGGCGGACAGGGCGAGGGCCAGGGTGCGCTTGGTCATCGCGGGCTCCTCAGGGCAGACGGACGACGGTGCCGGCGGACAGGTCGACGACCAGATCGGTGAGATCCACGTAGGGCTCGCCCGGCCGGTGCAGGAGCAGCAGGACGCAGCGGTGCACCGCGCACGGTTCGCCGGTGTAGGTCTGCGCACCCGGCTGAAGCTCCGCCGCCAGGGCCGGCGCGGCACCGGTGGCCTGCCGGAACCGCTCGCGCATCAGCTCGCCGAGGTCGTGCCGCCAGAGCAGGTCCACCGCCGTCGCCACCTCCCGAGGGGTGGCCGGCGGCTGCATACCGGTGGCGGCGAACGTGCCGGTGACCCGGCCGGCGGTGAGGTCGACGGCGACCTTCACCAGCTTGTCGCCCCGGTAGTCGTAAGCGAGCACGTCGGCTCGGCGGGCGGTGCCGTCGCCGTCCGCGCGGCGGACGGTCAGCACCTCCGGCCCGGCCGCTCCGGTGACGTCGGTGGCGTCGGTGTCCGTCAGCCCGGCCAGTGCCAGCTCGCGGGCCCGCGCGGTCTCCGCCGGAGTGAGCGGATCCCGCCCGGTGCCGGAGGCCGGCACCGGCTCCTCGGGCGGGTCGGTTATCCGCGGGACGACGGGCGCGGCGCCGGGATCCTCCGCGCCGGCCGACGAGCCGAGCATCCAGCCCAGTGACCACATCGCGACCACCGCCGCGACCATGGCCGCAGCCGTTCTCTTCTGCATGTGCCGCCCCCCATGGGTGTGCCGGGCCGGCCGGTCGTGACCGGCCGGCCCGGATCGTGCGGTGCTACTTGTTGCGCGAACGCAGGAAGAGGATCACCACGATGGCGACCGCCACGAGGACGAAGAAGCCGATCAGCACAGGTGTGGCGACTGGTGACTTCGGGCCGCCGACCACGGCGAGGTTTTCCAGCATGTCCATCTCCGTCCGATGAGGAGGGTGCGGGTCAGAACTTCTGTGTTCCCGAAATGCCAAGCGAACAACCCGCTCCGGTGCTGCCCGGGCTGACCGAGGCGCTGTACTCGTCCTCGCCGGTTGCCGCGGACTCCTCGACGTTGGCGTTGAACGGCCCGGCGCTGCACTGTCCGTACCCGCTGACGCCCTCCTCGACGGTGCCGCCACCGATCTCGCTGTTGAAGCCACCACCCGCACCGACCCCGATGGTGCCGGTGACGCCCTGGTTGCCCTGGTCGTCGATCTCGTAGTTGAGACCGGCGCAGATGACGTAGCAGACCTCGAAGCCGATGCTCGCCACCACCAGACCCGTCGGGTCGGAGTTGTTGATCGGGTCGGCGCCGGCGAACGCGTACCTGTTGCCCACCGTCGGGTCGCCGATGGTGTTGAGGCTGTCCTG
The DNA here is from genome assembly GCF_053605225.1 of Micromonospora sp. NPDC003944. NCBI lineage: Bacteria > Bacillati > Actinomycetota > Actinomycetes > Micromonosporales > Micromonosporaceae > Micromonospora > Micromonospora sp. NPDC003944. Next base: position 162,219 of record NZ_JBSGIV010000003.1, on the reverse strand, counting down.
CTGGGTGAACCGGCCGGTCTCCGGGTCGTACCACCGCTTGCCGAACTTGGTCAGGCCGGTGCTGGCATGCCTGAGCCCGCCGGCGTAACCGATCGCGAACGAGTTGACCACCGGCTGGTTGGCAGTGGTGTTCGTGGTGCGGCCGTACGGGTCGTAGGTCCAGTGGCCGGCGTAGGTGCCGTTCTGGTTGGTCAGGCCGACCACCGAGCCGTTGCCGTCGATCGTCGGGAAGTAGTGCACCCACTTGCCGGTCTTCTTCTCGGCGACCCGGACGCCGACGAGCGCGCCGGTGCCGTCCCGCTCCAGGAAGTGGGTGTCACCGTCGACGGCCTGGTAGTCCTCGAGCGCGGTGCCGCCCTGCGAGCCACGACCCCAGGCGAAGTACATCTGGTCGTTGTCGTCCCCGTCCACCCAGACGGACTCCAGCTCGGACTGGTCGCCGGTCAGGTAGTGGAAGTAGGCGTCCTTGTTGCCGCTGGTCCTGTTGCCGGTCGTCTGCCCGGCCCCGTTGTAGTCGGCGCTTCGGGTGGCCGAGCCGTTGAGCTGGTTGCCCGCGCCGTCGTAGGAGTAGCCACTGGAGGTGATCTGGTTGGCCGAGTTGAACGTCAGCCGCTGCGTCTCGGTGCCGTTGACCTTGACGGTGGTGCGGTTGCCGTTCGCGTCGTAGGTGTAGTCGAACGTCCCCGGCGCCAGGTTGGTGGCCTTGGTCAGCCGGTTCGCCTTGTCGTACGTGTAGACCTGCACGGCGCCACCGCGGTGGTGCTCGGTCTGCCACTGGCGCAGCGAACTGTCCTGCGTCGTGTCGGTGCTGTTGCACGCGGCGGTGCCGACCCGCTTGCTGTAGCAGTACGAGACGTCGTACGTGACGAACTCCTGGTCGGCGTTGTTCACCCGCTCCCAGCGCTTGCTCGTGGTCCGGGTGATACGGCCCGACTTGTCGTAGGTCAGCTTGGTGTGCGCGGTGGTGGTCGGCCCGGCGTCCTCGACGCTGAGCTTCGTGTCGGTGCGCCGACCCTCCTTGTCGTACTCGAAGGTGTAGGTCGCCCCGTCGACCTCCATCTTCGTGAGCAGGTTGCGCTTGTCGTACGAGTAGATGGTGTCGCCCCGGTAGTCACCGTGCAGCTTGGTGAGGTTTCCGGCCGGGTCGTACGTGTACTGGGTCAGGTAGTAGTCCGGCCCGCGCTGGATGAGCCGGTTGAGCCGGTCGAAGACGAACGTCTCGCTCTTGCCGCGGGTGCGCTCGGTCAGGTTGCCGGAGCCGTCGTACTCGTACTCCACCGACTCGGTGTCGTCGGAGTACGTCGTCCGGACGAGGCGGTCGTCGGTGTCGTACTCGTTCGTGGTGACCCGTCCGCCGCCGTCGCTGGCGGTGCGCACCCGACCGAACGCGTCGTAGGTGAACTCCCGCTTGGCCAGGCTGTTGCCGGTCGGCGGGGTGATCGTGGTGAGCTGCTTGTCGCCGTTGTACGTGTAGTTCGTCGGGTTGCCGGTGTTCGCCGGGTCGGTGGCGGTCTTCACCGTGCCGTCACTGTTGTAGTCGACCTTGGCCTCGGCCGCCTCGGCGTTCTTGGCCGACATCTTGTTACCGGCGCCGTTGTACGAGTACGAACTCTGGTTCTTCTGCGCGTCCCCGCCACTCGATGGCTGGTAACCGGCGGTCGGGTTGGACGACGTGGGCGCGTTGCTGTACGCCGCCGAGCTCGACGCGCCGGTCGGCGTGGTGGTCGAGGTCAGCGACTGGCCGTTGTTGGCGTCGTACTTGTTGCCGACGCTCTGCCCCATCGCGTCGGTCGAGGTCGCCACGTCGTGGTACGGGGTGTAGGAGCGGCTGCGCTCGTTGCCGTCCGGGTCGACCGCCTTGGTGATCCGCTTGTCGCTGTCGGTGGTGTAGGTGGTGTGCGCGACGTCCGACACCCGCTTGGTGATGTCGGTGTTCGGGTCGGCCACCTCGACCTCCGTCGACGACGTGTACGCCCACCTGGTGATCGCTAGCCGGCCGTCCGGGTTGTCCACCGACTCGTTCTCGAGCACGCGGACGACCGCGGCGACGCGGTGCAGGCTGTCGTACTCGACCCGGGTCTCGGTGCCCGGCTCGGAGGAAAACCCGGTGGTGATCCGCTTGACCCGCTGGGACGAGTCGTAGGCGAACTTCACCGCGCGCCCAGAGGTGGGCATGATCTGCGTCAGGTTGCCCGCGTTGTTGTACGAGTAGATGACCTGGCGCGAGTTGGAGGCGTCGACCGCCTGCTGGAGTCGCTGGATCCGGCCGTTCTTGTACGTCACCACAGCGGTGCGCGCCCCGGTGGCACCCCGGTCGGTGACCACCTTGGTCAGCTCGCCCGAGCTGTTGTACTGGTAGTCGATGACGTTGTCGTTGCGGTCCTCGACCTTGTCGAGTTGCCCGGACGAGGTGAAGTACAGGTCACGCCCGTCGTTGTTCTCGGTGAACTTCCAGCCCGAGCCGTCCTGCTTCAGCGTGCCCTTGAACTCCTTGGGCGTGTCGTAGCCGCCGCTGACCGGCGTGAACGTGCCGACCAGCCCGTCCGCGGCCGCGTACGTCACCGAGTTGTCGGAGTTCTTGATGAGCTTGGTGTCCGGGCCCGTGCGTGCCCGCCAGCCGCGCCCGTGCGCGCCGGTCTCGATGTCACTGCCGACAAGCAGGCTGTTGAACGCCGCGCCAAGCACCACGTTGGTGCTGATGCCCGGCAGCACCAGATCGGTGGTGCGCAGGAGGAGGTTGCCGGAGCCGGCGTGTACCTGAAGCACCACCCGGTCGGACAGGTCGAAGGTGGTGAAGGTCGCGTTGTTACCGGCACCCGTCCCCTTGGGCACCGACACCGCACCGGGGACCATCGCGAGCGTCCCGTTGCTGGGGCCGAGCGCGATACGGCCGGAGCCCGGCGAACCGGGCTGCACCGGGGCGGCCTTGGGGGCCTTCTCCGGAGCCGCGAGCACCGGCCCGGTCACCGGCATGAGAACGGTCGCGGCGGAAACCGCCGCGACCGTGAACACTCTGAGTACGCGCACTACCGAACCTCCCCGTAGTCATGGCAAAGCACGGGAAGGCTCCCATCGAGATCACTGGATGGTCTGCCCCGTCGAGTCGTTTGCGCAGCATCCTCTATTGAGGACGATTGTCGTTGAGCAACTAACTGAAGGCGTGGTATGTGATCACCGGCAGTGACCTAGCGGGCAGGGTTGGCCGCTGCTGTCGATCCGGCGTGTTGGCGCAGCTCAGGGGCGCGAGGAAGGAGCACGCCGGTCGGGCGGCAGGGAGTCGAACCCTGGTGCGTGACCAGACTCCCGCCGGAGCGGCGGGTCGGTCTCAGCTGATCGTGAAGGTGCCCCCGGCAGGATTCGAACCTGCGACACACGGTTCAAAAAGTGTGGTCACGGGCGGACGCCGCTCGCCAGCGATCTGGCATGACCTGCGACCAGTGCCCGCCGACCTGTCCACTGTGGCTCGTGACTGTCAGCCACGACCCGCACAGGGCCCTCTAACGATCGCTTCGGCGGACAGTTCAGCAAGAGGCAGTTTCCAAGTCGTACGCGCAGACAGGGTGCGTGAGGCCTCACTGTTCCCCCTCAAGTAATGGGCGTTGAGGCTCTGCCACCTTCAGACGCTCTTCATCGACGATTCTAAAGAACTCCTTCTGACTCCGATCGACGGTGGAATCGCGCCACTCCACGTGAGTGTCGATATAATGGCGGCCGAGTTCGCTCCCGGCGAAGAAGGCAATACTCCTCCTAACCTGCTCCTCCGGCATCAGTCCTGCGCTGTAGTTGTAACTCCACCACCAAAACCACAGGTTCATGTAATACAGCTTCTTCTTATCATGGCCGTTGCCGAAGTTCGAGGGCACGCAGTCAGCCAGGCTCGGGTCTTGTATAGCCATCGTCAGCAACTGCATGTGATAGGTGCGATGATTCTCGCGCCGCTGGGCTCTCGCCTCAACCACTTGCATCCTCAGCGACAGTGCAATCGCGATCAGAGCCAACGCCGATACAATCGTCGCACTGAATCCGTACGCTTGTCCGACATTGGCCAGCTGCACCCAGTCAAGCTTCGAGTCACTCACATACCATGAAACTATGGGCGGCGCAAAGAACAGCACAAGGGCGAACACCAGAACAAACGCAAAGATATCGATCAGCATTGCTGGGCGCCGGTTTCCTTGCACGGACGTCCTCCAACTGTCGAAGCAGGCGAGAGGGGCATCGAGATCGCCATACGCCTATAGGTTGGCAGAAGGATGCAACTGCGTGCCGCTTGCGCAAGAGGAAGCACCTGGTTTGCGAGCTGGGTCGCGGATTCGCATGGCGTCCTGGTGGCCGCTCGTCGGCTCGGTCACGCCAGGCCAGCGTGACGACCCACCACTACGCTCGTGCGGCCGATGGCCGGGACGCTGAGGTCGCTTAGCACCCGGACGGCTAGCCGGGCGAAGGCCGCGAGGCGATCGGGCACGTAGCAGGCACTCAAGCCCCGGAAGGCGGAACAGTGATTGGTGATCAAGGCCGCGACCTGGGTGCCCCCGGCAGGATTCGAACCTGCGACACACGGTTTAGGAAACCGATGCTCTATCCCCTGAGCTACGGGGGCGCGAGTGGTCAGTGTAACGACCTGCGCGACCGTCCGTGTGGGCAGGGAGTGGCCCCCGTCGACGGACGTCGCTCCCGGTGACCACCTCGACAGGTGACCACAGCGGGCGCTTGATCACCGCACGACGAGGGTTCGCCGCGACCGCCGTACCGGGCGGTAGGGACTCTTGTCCTCAGCCCGGATTGGCCTTAGGTTGCATCGATGATCCTCAGCGAGGAGCCCCGCCCCGGCACGCTTCCGGATCTCGGCCACGGCGAGCTGCGGCCCGAGGATCTCGACGGCGTCGCCTACCTGCGCGGGTTGTCGAGACGGGGCTTCCTCACGGGTGCGGCGTTGGCGGCGTCCGGGGTGTCGGCCGCCTTCGGCCTGCTGCCCGGCTCCGCGCGGGCGGCCGGCAGTTATCAGAGGCCGTGCGGGAATGTCCGCATCTCCAGCTCCTGGCAGGATCACCGGAACCGGAATCCGCCCTCGGGTGAACCGGGCACCGACTACGCGGTGGGGACCGGCACTCCTGTTGCGGCCGCGGCGAACGGCACCATCCGTTACGTGAAGACCGACACCTCAAGCGCGACCGGGAGGGTCGTGGGGATGGCCCACGATGACGGCAACTACACCCGGCACCTGCACCTGTCGTCCATCGCCGTCTCGGCAGGTCAACGTGTGTCGCGGGGCCAGACGATCGCGTACTCCGGTGCCTCGGCGAACGGCAGCAACAACGGTGTCGGGCCGCACGTGCACACCAGCCTCTGGCTGAGCACCGGCAGTCCGACGAACTTCCGCGCGACTGTCGACTTCGAGAACTACGTCGGGGACGTCACCAACCCGAACCCGCCCGACCAGGAGGTAGACGACGTGTTCATCGCGAACGTGAAGGGCAACTGGTATCTGGTGGTGCCCCAGGGCACGGCCAAGCCGAGGGCTGTGGTCCTGGGCGGCGACAGCAATGCCGCCGCGTCGGGCATCCCCGTCCTGAACTTCAGCTGGGATCCGTCGGTGAACGCGCTCCGGGCCGCCGTCGACGGCATCGGCTGATCCAGCGGAAGCCATTCTGGTTGGCGGCGCGTACGGACGCCATGGTGTGGCGGGCCCGGCGCGGGGGGGTGCTCCTCCGCGCCGGGCCCGCTGCCGAGTGGGGGTCAGGCGGTCACGCAGGTGCCCGCCGTTGTGGCCGGGCCGGTGCCGGTGCCCTGGAAGCCGAAGTTCGTCGACTGCCGGCCGAGAACTCGCCCGTTGTAGCTCACGTTGGTGAACCTGACGTTCCCGCTGGTGCCGCTGACCTGGGCGTTCCAGGCGCTGGTGACCGACCCGTTGGGCAGCGCGACGGTAACGGTCCAGCCGTTGATGTCGGACTGGCCGGCGGTGACCGTCACGCTCGCGGTGAAGCCGCCAGCCCACTGGTTGACCGCGATCGACGCGTAGCAGCCGTCACCAGCCGGCGGCGTGGTCGGGGGCGTGGTCGTCGGGGGCGGCGTCGTCGGGGGCGTGGTCGTCGGCGGGGTGGTCGTCGGGGGCGGCGTGGTCGGCGGGGTGGTGGTGGGCGGGTTGGGCGCGCCGTTGGCCAGGCTGAAGGCCAGGTCGGGCTGGAACGAGCCGGCGGTGTAACGGCAGCCGTCCGCCTCACCCGGCGGCTTCACCCACAGGTACGCGTCGATGTTGCTGTCGCCGGTGTTGGTCGTCGGGTACGTCCCGATGCGCCGGTCGGTGTTGTCGTCGCCGCACCAGTCCCCACTGGCGCCGCCGTTACGGCTGGTGTCGATGACCTGGCGCTTGCCCGAGATGCCCATGCCGTTGAGGGAGGAGATGACCGCCCGGCCGAAGTTCGCCTCGTTCGACGTGGAGTTGTAGTTCGACACGTTGCTGAAGAAGCCGTCGGCGTACTGCACGCCGGCCGCCCGGAGCCGGTTGGCCGTCTCACCCGCGCTGTTCCAGGTGGAGTGGCCGGCGTCGAGGTACACCTTGGCGTTGGGGTTGGCCGACTTGATGGTCCGGGTGGCCGTCGAGATCGCCTGGTTACGCGCGTTGATCTCGCTGCTGCTCAGGCACGTCAGCAGGGCGAGCGAGTCGGTCTCCAGGATGATCAGAACCGTCTGGTTGCCAAGTCCTCTGGCGAAGTTGGACACCCACGTCTGGTACTGGTTGAGGTCGGGTGCCCCGCCGGCGCTGGCCCCGCCGCAGTCCCGGTTCGTGATCTCGTAGACCGCAAGCACCGGGATCTGCTGCGCCGCGTTCGCGGCACCGATGAACGCGGAGACCTCGGACTGCACCGTCGACGGGTTGAAGTTGGCGAACCAGCGGGCCTGCGGTTGGCTCGCGATCTTGTCGCGGATGACGGCGGCACGCGAGTCGCCGGGGTTGGCGGCGACCCAGCGGACGACTGCCGAACTCGGGTCGCGGTAGAGCGACCCGGACACCGTGCCGGCGGACGCACCGCCGACGGTGAGACAGATGCCGGCGACGGTGGTGACCGCGACGGCCGCCACGCTGATGGCCGCCGATCTACGGCGGAGCGAGGAGAGGATAGCCACGACGTGTTTCCTCCAGATCACATAGACGTATCTAAGTTCATGGGAGCGTTCCCATGGACGGTAGCGGAGGTAAGCGCCGCTGCCAAGATGTGCGGACATGCTCGTGCTGTCGACGTCCCCGTCGCCGGCCGGGTGACGGCGGGGCAACCCCTCCGCTTGCTGCCTCCAGGGCGTACTAGCCTGTCGCGGTGGCGAGCAATTCTCAGCCGAGCGGCGGGTTCTCCGGCACGCTACGGGCGGTCCTCAGTTGCGTGATCGCATTGGCGGTCGGGGTTGGTGCGATCTATGCCCTCGGGCCCTGGTCGGTCGAGTCGCCAGCACCTGCCGACTCTCCGCGTCCGCTGGGTGCCCCGGTGAAGGCCGCCGGACGGACGGTGTCAGTGCTCGGCGCGGGGGACATCCTGCTGCACCCCGAGTTGTGGGACCAGGCTCGACACGACGGCGGCGGCGAGTTGGACTTCGCCCCCATGCTGGAGCCGGTGCGCGAGACCGTTTCCAGCGCGGATCTGGCCCTGTGCCACCTGGAGACTCCGCTGGCACCGCCGGGAGGCCCGTACATCGGCTTCCCGAAGTTCAACGTGCCGCAGGAGGTGGTCAAGGGCATCAAGAGCATCGGGTACGACGGTTGCTCCACCGCCTCGAACCACACCATCGACCAGGGGTACGACGGGGTCAAGCGAACCCTCGACGCGTTGGACAAGTCGGGCCTGGGGCACACCGGCAGCTACCGGACCGAGCGTGACTCCCGCATCGTCAAGATCTATCGGGCGAAGGGCGTGAAGGTCGGGCACATCAGCTTCACCAAGAGCTTCAACGGCCTGCGCCCGCCGGCCGGCAAGGAGTGGGTGGCGAACCTGATCGACGTGAAGGCGATCCGGCGGGACGCGGAGGCGGCTCGGGAGGCGGGCGCGGAGATCGTGGTGGTCAGCCTGCACTGGGGCACCGAGTACGAGCACGAGCCGGACGTCGACCAGCAGACCTGGGCCCGCCAGATTGCCGCCATCGACGACGTGGACGTCGTCTTCGGACACCACGCGCACGTGGTCCAGCCGGTGGAGCGGATCGGCGACACCTGGATCGTCTACGGGATGGGCAACCAACTCGCCCGGCACGCCGAGCCGGTCAACGCCAACCGCGACGGCGCGATGACCCGGGTGACGTTCGGTCCGGCCGACGAGCCGAAAAGGTGGAAGGCGGTGGCCATCGAGGCGATTCCCACCTTCGTTGATCTGAACCCGGACATCCGTCTGGTCGATCTTGAGCGGGCACTCGCGGACCCGGCCCTCTCCCCCGGACGACGCCGGATCTACGAGGCCGCGGTCGAACGGATCGAGGGCAACCTGTTAACCAGGGCCGCCGACACGGCGGGACTCGTGGTGCGCGGGGTTTCGCGCAAGTAGCAGCGGTGACCCGGCCGACGCGAAGACGAAATCGGCACGTATCTCGTGGTGGTGGGCCTTGCTAGCATTCGCGGCGGCCGGCGACCGTGCCCGGCTGACGAGCTGGATGGATCGCGGTCCAGGGAGCAGCTCCACGGGGAAGGTTGTCGTTTCGTGTCAGGCAGGTCGGCGCAGTACGCGCCATGGCAGTCGACGGCTGGACCTGCGGACGACCATGAACAACTGGTGGCCTGGCGGCGACGGGCACTCGACCAGCAGTTGCCGGCGGCGGCCTTTCCGGCCGGCACGAGCGCGCCCTCCCTCGTCTATCTCTGGACCACGATGTTCGTGGTCGCCATGGCGATCCTCGGGTTCGCGGTCAGCGCCCAGCGCGGCGTACTCCCGGCTGTCGTCGACTCCCAGCGTGACGTCGTGTCCAAGCTGGCGTCCAGCATGCGGGTCGAGGCCCGCGGCCGGGCGACCGACCTCAGCCGGACGGTGCAGGACCGCGGCACCGCGAGCGACGCCGACCTGCTGACCCGCCTGGTCGGCGACGGCGCCGACTTCACCGGCGCGGTGATCGTCGAGACCGCCTCCCGGCGGCCTCTCGCCGCCAAGGGCGCGGCGCTGCCGATCGACCTGCTGCCGCCGGTGCTGGAGGTCGACAGGACGACAGCCGTCACCACACCGGACGGCCCCGCGCTCGTCTACGCCGTCGCGCTCGACGCCACCCGGGCGGTGCTCGCGATCCAGCCGGTCACCATGCGGAACCTGCGGCTCAACCCCGACGCTGGGCACGGCATCCACATGATCGGCCCGGACGGCAAGAGCAGCCTGATGCAGGGGGCCAGCGCGGTCGACGCCGTACACCTGCCGACGGTCTTCGCCGGCCTGGCCGGGTCCGACTCGTCGCAGAGCCGCGAGGTGGTGGTCAAGGAGTGGACGGACCGCAGGCTCGTGGTGTCGTCCGCGCCGGTGGGTGAGACCGGGCTCGTGGTCGTCTCCCTGCTCGCCGCGGAGGTGAGCGCCGGGACCTCGGGCACCAAGGGGGTGCTGCTCGGGCTCAGCCTGCTGGTCGTGACCCTGCTCAGCTTCGTACTCATGCGCATGTCGCTGGTCCGGCCGGTCCGGGCGCTGCTGGACCAGGCGAAGGCCGACGCCTGCGGCGCGATGACGCGGCACCGCGCGCCGGTGCGCATCCGCGAGGCGCACCGGATCACTCGGGCGCTGGCCCTGACCTCCGGCGACCCATACCCGAACGACCGGCGCTGGCGGCCGACAGTCCTGCAGGGCCTGACCGTGGCCGTCGTGGTCGCGATGCTCTGGCCGGCGGCGGCCACGGTGCTCGCGTTACAGGCTCCCGACCCGACGATTCCCGTGCAGTTGGTGCGCGATGCGGAGAGCCGGGCCGAGGAGGCAAGCAACGCCCTGGGACACCTCCTCGACGACGGCCTGGCCACCGTCTCCCGGGTCTCCCAGGGAGTCACCTCGAAGGACCTCGCCCAGGCGGGCCGGACTCTCGACCGGGAACTCGCCGACGAGCAGCGGCTCCGGGCGTTGTACCTGGTCGACCCGGACGGAAAGATGGTGGCCGGCGCGGGTCGGAAGCCGCTGCGGTCCGTCACGCCCCTGCCCGGCGAGGTCGGCATCCACCTCGACGACGCCGCCGAACGGTTGCCGCTGGTGTACGCCTTCAACAAGCGCGCCGACGGCTACGCGGTGGTCGGTGAGTTCGACCCCGACCGCCTGCTCGGGCTGGTCCGTCGGGTCGATGGTCGGGTCCGGGTCGTCGACGCCGAGCTGCGGACGATTCTCGATTCCGAAGGCTTCCAGGCGTTCCAGCCGCTTCAGGGCGAGTTGGCCCGGAGCATCGCCGTCGAGGTGCTGCCGGGCAGCACGGTCGGCCGGTCGACCACCGGGGACGGCGCTCCCGCGATGGTCGCCGCCTCCGGCCTGACCGTGCCGACGACAGTCGCCCACCTCGAGTGGGCGGTCGTGCTGGAGCAGGACGTCGCCGGGTTGCGCCTGCCGACGATGGTGGAGCGGCGCTGGACCCTGCTGGTGGCCGGCGCCGTGGTGGGCATCGCCCTCCTCACCCACGTGTGGCAGCTCTTCATCTACGTCCGGCCGTTGCGGAGGTTGAGTTCGTTCGCCGAGCAGATGAGTGACGGGACCGTCGAGCTGCCCGTTCCGCCGCAGCGGCACGACGACATCGGCGCGATCGCGATGTGTCTGGAGATCTGTCGCCAGGTGCGGCACACCGGGTCGGCCCGGTTCGGAGGTGCGCTGCGGCTGCGTGGTGCGGGAGCCGACCGGACCAGCGTCCTCGGCCGCGTCCGGCACGCGGCCGGGGCTCGCAACCGGGCGACGAAGGGCTGAGCATGACCTACCTGTACACCGTCTACAGCCTCTGCTGCCTCGCGCTGCTGGTGGCCGGCGTGATCGAGCAGCGGAACCACAACCGCAACCTGGACACCATCCCGCACCGCGTGCTCGTGAACGGGATCCGTGGCAAGAGTTCGATCACCCGACTCTGCGCGGGTGCGCTGCGCGGCGGCAGCAAGGTCGTGGTGGCCAAGACCACCGGCACCGCCGCGCGGTTCATCTTCCCGGATGCAAGCGAGGAGCCGGTACACCGCAAGTTCGGGATCGCCAACGTGGTCGAGCAGATCGGCATCGTCCGGCGGGCCGCCGTCTACCACCCGGATGCGCTGGTCATCGAGTGTATGGCGGTCATGCCGGCGTTGCAGGAGATCAACCAGAGCAAGCTCATCCGGTCCACGATCGGGGTGCTCTGCAACGTCCGTGAGGACCACCTCGCGGAGATGGGGCCGACCCTCGACGACGTGGCCCGGTCGCTGAGCCGTTCGATGCCCGAGGACGGCATCTGCATCACCGCGGAGAAGGACCGGCTGGCGATCCTGGAGCAGGAGGCGGCCAAACGGAACTGCCGGCTGATCGCTGTCGACCCGGAGTCGGTGACCGACCAGGAGATGTCGGGCTTCGGCTGGATCACCTTCAAGGAGAACGTGGCCATCGCGCTCGCCGTCGCCGAACAGCTCGGCGTGGACCGGCGCAGCGCCCTCGCCGGCATGTGGTCGGCGCCACCCGATCCGGGGGTGCTCTCGGTAGCCCGGGTTCTCTACGGCGACAAGCGTGTGCGGTTCGCAAACATCTTCGCCGCCAACGACCCGGAGTCGACGTACATGAACATCGAGCAACTGGAGAAGCAGCGGCTCATCAGTAAGCCGTTGACTATGGTGATCAACTGTCGGCCGGACCGGGTGGAACGGAACGGGCAGATGGGTACGCTCGCCGGCCGGGTACAGCCGCAGCGCATCGTGTTGATCGGTGAGATGACCCGCAGCGCCCGGGTGAACGTGCCCGCCGAGCTGCAGAACCGGGTGGTCGACCTGGGCGGGAAGCTCCCCCCGGAGCGGCTGATCAGCGAGGTCATGGCGGTGACCGCCGACGATGCCTCCATCGTCGCCGTCGGAAACATCCACGGGCAGGGTGAGGTGCTGCTGCACGAGTTGGCCGCCCTGCCGAGCTGGGAGCCGCGGGACCACACCCGCGCCGAATCGATGCTCCGTCCGCCGACCGCGCGCACGTCCGCCGTGGACGGCGAGACTGTGTTCCTGGGAAGGACCCACCGGTGACATTCGGAGGAGAACTCAGCGCCCAACTGGCCACCGCCTGCCTCGGCATCGGGCTGGTCTTCGCGCTGCTCTGCTATCTGACCACCAACCTCTCGCCCGGCGGGATGATCACGCCGGGCTGGATCGCGCTCGCGCTGATCGAGGACCCGCTCCAGGCCGCGGTGATCGTGGTGATGACCGTGGTCACCTACGCCCTCACCCGGCTGATGCAGCGCATGGTGATCCTCTACGGCAAGCGACTCTTCGCCGCGATCGTCCTGCTCAGCGTCCTCCTCCAGATGACGCTGTTCGTGATCGTCCAACGGGACCTGCCGCTGCTCTTCGCGCACCAGACCCTTGGCTTCGTGGCACCGGGCCTGATCGCCTACCAGCTCGTACGCCAGCCGCCGAAGGCAACCGTGCTGGCCACCGTCATGGTCACCGTCATCACCTACGGCGTGGCGTTCAGCGGCGTCGTGGCCGGCTTCGTGCCGGTCACCTGAGGCCACACACCGACGAGGGGCAGGCATGAACTACCGGACGTACTCCCGCAGCCGCGCCGTGCTGATGACCGTCGCCGCCTTCGCGTTGCTGAGCGGCGGCAGCACCTTCGCCTACGTCGTCGCCCGGCACACCGCGGCGGACCCGATCGAGCTGAGCCTCGGCGCGCAGGCCGCGCAGGCCGCCCCGCCTGCCGCTTCCGGCTACAGCTACCGCCGGCTGAGCGCACCGAACCGGACGCAGATGGTCGACGCCAAGGGAAAGACCGTCGCGATCATGACCGACGGTGCCCGCACGGTGCACATCAGCGGCACCCGGCGGACGTTCGCCGAGGCGCGGTTCACCAAGGCCAAGGTGCCCGCCGACTTCTGGGTACGACTGGCCCCACGGGAGTGGCGGGCGGGCGCCGAGAAGGAGAAGTGGTTCACCGACTGGTTCCGCAAGGCCCGCACCGACCGCTCGCCGGACGTCCTCGCGGTGGCCCGGGAGTACACGTACGTCGCCGTGCCGAAGAAGGACGCGAAGGGCCGGCAGTACTCCGGCGACGCCGCCTTCGGGCCATTGTCGGACATCGACCCGGACGGTCGTGCGGAGAACTCCGACTTCTACGACTACCTCGGTGTGTCCTGGGAGTTCCCCGACAAGAAGGAGAAGCCGACCGCGTCGCACATCCGCAGCCTGGACTGCTCGGGCTTCCTGCGCATGGTCTACGGCTACCGGATGGGCTATCCCCTGCTCGGCACCAACAACGCCGGCCCCGGCCTGCCCCGACGGGCGACCGCGATGGCCTCGGTGGGACCGGGGGCTCTGCTGATGCCGAACACCGGCAAGCGGGCCCGGGAGCTGGATCGGCTGCTCCCCGGCGACCTCCTCTTCTTCAACGCGGGGCCGGTGCAGGGCGCGAACATCGAGCACTCCGGCATGTACCTCGGCGTCGACGACCGGGGACACCACAGGTTCATCTCCAGCCGTACCACCGCGAACGGCCCGACCATGGGCGACCTGGGCGGCGAGTCCATCCTGGACGGCACCGGCTACTGGGCCCTGCGCTGGCGGACGGCCCGCCGGATCTGACCCCGGCGGCGCCCCGCCGACGGGTCAGGCCTCGGCGAGCTGCGCCGCGAGCACCGTCGCGACGCGGCTGCGGGCCTCGGCGTCGCGCCGGACCGACCAGCTCAGCTCCAGGTGGATGAAGACGGCTCTCAGCTCCGCCGCGGCCCGGCCCTGCTCGTTGGTCTTGCCCTCGAGCTGGCCGCACTTCTGCGCCCACGCCCGACAGGCGTTCAGGCCGGCGCCGGAGAGGCCGTCCGCGATCCGGCGGGCAACCGGGGTCACCGCAGCCGAACCTGTCGACACCACCGCGTCGGAGGTGGGCAGGTTCCGGTCGGCGAAGCCGTGCAGTTGGATCTGGTCGACGCTGTTCTTGGCGAACTCCGCCGCCAGGGTGTGGAACAGCGACCTGTCGTTGTGGGCGACGTCCGCGTCGCCGCCGGCGGCCTGCCGGTGTGCCCCGGCGACAAGCAGCACGCTCGCCGGCGTCTTCCGGTACAACGCCAGGCCCAGCTTCTCGGTGTTGATGTCGAAGCCCGGGTGCGGCACCTCGATCACCGTACGCGGGGTCGTGCCGCGGTCCACGAGCACGGCACCCCAGGAGCGGTCGTCGGAGCCCTCGGCGAGGTAGAGGTCGAACGGCCGGCCGGTGGCCGGGTCCGTCCCACGGTGCGCCCGGAAGCCGAGGTCGGCGAAGACCCGGCGCAGGTCGGCGTCGGCGTCCGGATCGGTGACCAGCAGTCGCGCTGCCCGCCGGGCCGTCGCCCGTTCCGCCGCGTTCGGATCACGGTACGGATCGTCCCGGGAAAGGCCGGCGGTCAGCTCGTCGATCAGAAGCTCGGGATCAGGCCCCCGCTGCTGTTCGGAGCTCGGCTCGGCGTCGGCACACGCCCCCGGACCGAGCAGTGCCAGCGTCGCCGCGGCGATCAGCCCGCGGCGAGTAGAACCCGCGGCCGGAAGCGGTGTACGCACCCGTGCAGGCTATCCGATCACCCGCCGCCCTCGTCTCGTGCGGCTGGCCCGTGCGCCGCGAGGACACAACCGACCTTTGCCGCGCTTTTTCCCTTCACGATGATCACAACATCGTCGATGAGCTGAGCCAGCTCAGCGAGCAGGTGGCTCGACAGCAGGACCGTTCCGCCGCGATTGGCGTGGTTACGCAGCAGGAGGCGGATCCACGCCACACCCTCGGGGTCGAGGCCGTTCGCCGGCTCGTCCAGCACCACCCGACCGGGCCGCGCCGTGAAGCTGACCCGGTCCACCGCCCGCACCCGACCGTACGACTTGGTCAGACCCAGAGCTTGAATCATCGCAGTTGGATGCCTCCGTGGGCGGTCATCGTGATGATCACCCATCTCTACACCAGTGACCCGACCACGCACCAGCGGAAGGGCCCGGAGCCAGCCGGCTCCGGGCCCTCACTCCCTCGGCGATCAGGGGCTGGTGCAGGTGACGTTGCTCGGTGCCGTGGCACCGTTGCCGGTGGCGGTGAAACCGAAGGTGGTCGAGGCGTTCGGACCGACTGCGCCGTTGTACGGGGCGTTCCTGACGGTGACGCTTCCGGTGGTGCCGGTGTTGGTGCCGCTCCAGAGGCTGCTGATGGCCTGACCACTGGCCAGGGTCAGACCCACGGTCCAGCCGTTGAGCGGCGTGCTGGAGTTGTTGGCCACTGTCACCTCGGCCTGGAAGCCGCCGGGCCAGGTGTTCAGCGTCCGGTAGGTGGCGGTGCAGGTGCCCGGTTCGCCGGTGGGTGGCGGGGTGGTCGGCGGCGGCGTGGTCGGCGGCGGGTCGGTGGGCGGCGGAGTCGTCGGCGGCGTGGTCGACTCGAACTGGCTGAAGAACCTCCAGATCTCGCCCGAGGTCCAGGTCCGCGAGTCGTTGGGGCTGCCCGACCCGTCGACCGGGCTGGGGGTGTGGTCCCCGTCGAATGCCGCCCACTGCACGGGGTATCCGGCTCGGCAACCCGAGTACGCGGTGGTGATGTGGGTGAGGCTGCCCCGGCTCGGCTCGCGCGGGCTCTGCGCGGTGCAGCCGTTGTTCCGCACGAACGTGTCGCGCAACTGCCGACCCTGGGAGATGTTCAGCACGCTGTCGTAGATGCCGTGGATGCCGAAGTAGGCGACGGGCTGGGTGCCCCCGTTGCATCCGCTGAGGTTGGCACCGGAGATGACGGTGACCGCGCGGATGATCGTGGGTCGGGCACAGGCCACCGCGTAACTCATCGCCCCGCCGTAGCTCCAGCCCAGGGCGAAGCGCTGGGTGGTGTCCACGCAGAGGTCGTTCTCGATCTGCTGACGGATGTCGTCGAAGAGGGTCAGGTCCCGACCGTTGGTGTTGGCCCAGCCGGCGTTGAGGCCCTGCGGGGCGACGAAGATCGCGCTGTTGTTCGACAACGGCTGGAGCCCGTAGTAGCCGGCCGAGGTGACGTTGTTGGCCGAGCCGTTCAACCAGTGGAAGCCGAAGATCAGGCGGTAGGGACGGTTCCGGTCGTAACCGTCCGGGATCCGCAGGTTGTACGTACGACTCTGCCCGCTGCTCTGAATCGTCCGCGTCCCACTGGCGAGGGTGGGGGCCTTACCGCAGCCGGCGGTCGCCGCGAGGGTGCCGTTGGTGGCGGCCACCGCTGTCGCACCGAAGCCGCTGCTCAACACGCCGCCGGTGGTGGCCGCGAGCAGGAGCGCCGCGGCCGCGATGGATGGGAGGAAGAACCTACGTCTCAGCATTGCTTGGGCTCCTTGCCGTTCGGCGTCTGGTGCTCGTGGGCTCGGCAGCGGCACCGGGGTGTGCGGCTGCCGCCCGTCGACGCCGGGGCTGCCTGCGGTGGAGCGTCGGAGGCTGGGCAGGTGGCCGGCGCGGCATCGTCCGACGACCAGCAGTGGTCACCTGACATCGACGGGGCCCGGACTGGTCACCGACCGGGAGAGCGGCGGAGAACTGGCCCCTCGGCGCGTCTGCACCGGCTGGCTCGGGTGACCGGGAGCGTGCCCTTCACTCCCGGGTGAAAGATAGCATGTTATCGATAACACACCGAGCCGATCGGGCCGATCGGGGTCACGTCCCGAGTGGCCGTGCCGCCCACTCGTCGGCCACTTCCCGCAGGTCACCGACGCGGAAGAGCGGCGGCTCGTGCAGCAGGAAGTCACGGTGGCTGATGTTCCAGGCGTACGCCCCGGCCATGGTGAACGCCAACACGTCACCCACGGCGATCGGCCCGGCGGTGGCCGAGAAGGACAGCACGTCCTTCGGGGTGCAGAGTTGCCCGACGACGGTGACCGGCCCACCGTCGGTACGGGGACCGTTGGCACCGCGGCGCGGGTGCACGGTGAAGGGCTGCGCGTGCCCCTTCGCCGCAGGTGTCCGCAGGTGGTGCGTCCCGCCGGCCACCACCACGAACCACTCGCCGTAGGAGCGCTTCACGTCGACGACCTCGGTGAGGTACGCCCCGCAGTGGGCGGTGACCGACCTGCCCGGCTCGATGCGCAGCCGCACGCCCGGGTGCCTGTCGAGGACAGCGTCCATTGCCCGGCCGTAGCCTTCCCAGTCGAATCGCGCGTCCGGGTCGGTGTAGTCGACGGTCATGCCGCCGCCCACGTCGACCTCGGCGGCGTCGACCTCGGCCACCGCCCAGCCGACCACCGCGTCGGCCACCGTCGCGGCGAGTGGCGCGTCCAACCCGCTGGCCAGGTGGGCGTGGATTCCGCGTACGTCGATCCCGGTTGGTGGGCGGCGGGCACACTCGACCGCGTCGGCCGGGTCCATGCCGAACGGGCTGGGCCCACCGCCCATGACCAGACTGGCACCCGGGGCGTCGACCGGCAGGTTCACCCGCAGCAGCACCTGGGCCGACCGGCCCGCGGCGGTGGCCAGCGCGCCGAGTCGCGCCAGCTCGTTCGGCGACTCGACGTGGATGCGGTGCACATCGGCGGCGAGGGCGGCGGCGAGGTCCGCGTCGGTCTTGCCCGGCCCGGCGTACGCGGCCGGCACCTGGCCCGGCAGCACCTCGGCCAGCCTCCGCAGCTCGCCACGACTGGCGGCCTCGAACCCGTCGACGATCGGGGCGAGGGTTCGCAGCACACCGGGGTCCGGGTTGGCCTTGACCGCGTAGAGCAGCTCGACCGGTCGGGGCAGCGCCGCCCGGATGGCGCGGGCCTGCCCGGCCAGCGCGTCGAGGTCGTAGACGTAGACCGGTCGGGTCATCGTGGCCCACCAAGCGGATTGGGCACCGGCACGAACGGTGCGGCCCGGTCGGCGTCGCGCCGCCACCGGACCAGCAGGTTCGCCTTGGCCAGCAGCGGCTCCCCGGCCAGCAGCGCCCGCAGTTCGGCGGGGTCACCGAGGTCGGCGGCCACCGCCTCGACGACGGCGCGCAGCTCCTGCCACAGCCGCCGTTCGACGCCGGGTCGCGCGTCGGCGAGGGCCCCGCTGATCCCGCCGAGGTGGTTGACGAACAGGCAGTAGACGATCCGGCGGTGGGCGGCCCGGGGGGCGTAGCGCACCTGCGCCGGAACGCCGTCCGGCCAGGCGCTCCACCGATCGGCGTCCAGCTTCACCCCCTCCAGGTCGCGCAGCAGCATGCGGACCGGGCGGCGGTCCCGGTCGAGCACGACGACGACGTTCTGCAGGTGCGCCTCGTGCACGACGCCGTGGCTGAGCCAGCTGCCCAGCACCGCCGGCACCAGCAGCCCGACGTACGCCCGCCACCAGGCCACCGGATCCGGTGTCACGAGGGGCGTTGCGGCCAACGCCGCCGCCAGCACCGGGGTGTCGCCGGGTCGCAGGTGCGGGCGCAGACCGTCGCGCAGGATCGTCCCGTACGCCTCGTCCGGGCCGGGAAGGTCGACGGTGCGGTAGGCGGGCTCGACGAGCAGCCGCACCCCGTCCGGCAGCGGCACCCGGGCCAGCAGGTCGGTGAGCGCCACCGCGCCGGTGAGTTCGTAGCGGGCGTTCTTGCGCAGGCAGTTGGTGATGCGTACGTGCAGGCTGGTCTTCACGAACAGGTCGGCGGCGGGGGCGTAGAGGGTACGGACGCTCGCCGTCGGCCGTACCGGCACACCGGCCGCCCCCAGGTCGCGCAGCCGTGGGTGGGTGGGCGGGATCAGCGACAGCTGCCAGGGGTGCACCGGCAGGATGCGGTGCCCTCGCGGGGGCCGTGGTGGGTCGAGGGCTGCCACGAGCGCATCGAACGGCCCGGCGTCGGCGATCAGGTCGTCCGGTACGGCGAGCCAGTGCAGCCGGAACGCCGTGCGCAGCTCCGGCGCGTACGCCTGCCAGCCGTCCAGGTCGCCGCTGCGCCACTTCGGAGTGGGGTGGTGCGGGTGGCCGAGGACCAGCGACTGCTCGGAGTCGACGTACG
This sequence comes from Micromonospora sp. NPDC003944, assembly GCF_053605225.1. NCBI lineage: Bacteria > Bacillati > Actinomycetota > Actinomycetes > Micromonosporales > Micromonosporaceae > Micromonospora > Micromonospora sp. NPDC003944. The sequence continues at coordinate 143,173 of NZ_JBSGIV010000003.1, read as the reverse complement.
CGTCGATCGCGGGTTCGCCGGTGGGGGTGGGATCCGCCGCCGGCCGGTCGGCGAGCAGGCGGGTAACGGTGTCGCGGCTGGCCCGGACCTGGTCGACGAACTCGTCGTTGGCCAGGCCGGTGCGCCTGGTCAGTTCCGCCGCGACAAGCGCGGCCAACCCGTCGGCGTCCAGGTCCTCCCACCGTCCGTCGCCGACCCTGCGCTGCACCGGCCCGGTGTAGCGGTGCGCGCCGAGCGGCGAGACTCGCGCGACCCCGCAGCGCACGGTGACGTCGAGGTGGCGCAGCGGCAGCCGGACCGCGCCGTCGACAACGGTCGGGGTGCCGTCCGGCGGCGGCAGCTCGCGCAGCAGGCAGCCGAAGACGACGTGCGCGGCGGCCAGGTCGGCGGGCTGACCGGTGTCGGTGCCCGGCCGGGAGCGCAACTGCGCGCTCGTCATCGTGTCTCCCGGAGGTAGTTCGGGCCGGTACGCAGGTAGTACTTGTTGATGTCGGTGCAGCCCAACCGCTGTTTGGGCAGCAGGGTGCCGGCGGTGAGCATCGCCTTGACGGGCAGTCGGGTGGCGTGCAGGACCCGCTCGGTGAAGGTCCGCACCGCAGGTCCGTCGCCCCACCTGTCGCGGGCTGCGGCGAGCCGCGGCGCCAGCGCGTCGGCCGGCGACGGCACGGGCAGCCCTCGGGCGGCCAGGGCCACCAGGGGCGCGGCCGCGGCCAGGTGCAGCGTGATGGTGATGAACACGTCGGCCAGCTCCTGCGGGTCACCCGCCCACATCCGCTCGTCGTGCAGGGCGAGCCCGCTCGGGCCGCCGTGTCGCGCGTCGAGCCGCGCGCCGTCGTTGTCCTTGTAGAGCAGGCCGACGCTGCCGTCCGGGTGCACCAGCAGGTGGATGTTCTGCGGATGCGCCTCCAGGGCGATGCCGTGGCGGAGCCAGAGGAAGACGTGCCAGTCGAGCAACAGGTCCAGGTAGGACTCCAGCAGCGCGACGGGCCGCTGCGGGTCGACCCGTTCGAGGACCGTGCCCGCCACCGGGTCGACGGCGGCGAGGGCCGCGACCGGCACCACCTGGACGTCGGCCAGGTCGCGCGGAAAGCGGCGCAGCAGGAAACCCTGTCGCTCGTCGCCGTCGACGTGCGCCCAGGTGCTCTCGTCGGCGTGCCGGATCCGACCGGCGAAGCGGGGCTCGGCGGTGGCGATCCGGTCGAGCAGTGCGGCGACTGCCGCACCGTCGGCGAGCGAACCCGGTTGCAGCGTGCGGCGGTTGCGCGCGCCGAGGCTCGCGGTCGGCAGCGGCAGTTTGAGGTGCAGGTACGGGTCGTCGTCGAGCGCCACCGTCCGCATGGAGAGGGTGGGCCGCACCGGGGTCACCGGCAGGTCGACCACCGGCAGCGCGTCGCGGGCCACGGTGATCGGATGCGCGGGCAGCAGCAGATGGTCCGGTCGCGGCGCGCGCGGCCACCACGGCGGGAGGTCACCGGTGAGCCGGACGTCCTCGCTCCGGGCGGCGTACCAGCGCAGCGTGAAACGGGGTGCGTGCTCCGGGCCGTACCGGAGCAGGTCGTCGTCGCACAGACCGTGCCGGCACCTGTCGGTGGGGTAGACGGGGTGGCCGTGGTGGGCGGCGAGCACGTCGTCCAGGAGCGCCGTCGGCAGACCACCGGGGGTGTACGCGCGTTCGGCGGCCACCTCGGCGAGCACCCGGGGCCGGGCCGTCGCGGCGAGCCGGCGGGCCCGCAGGTCGGCGCGGCACTCGATGCCAAAGTCACGCCAACCCGCCTCGGCCTCGGCGTTGTCGCGCGGGGCCAGCAGCGTCAACAGCCCTTCGACGGTCTCCGTCCGCTGCGGTTCGCCGACGCCCGTCACCAACAGCACCACCGGCGCGGCGCTGCGCAGGGGCTGCTGGAACCCGTCCACCCGGACCGGAATGCGCAGCTGACCAGCGGGGTGGGGCGCCTGCCACCAGTGGGGCCCGTCCGCCCGGCCGCCGCTGAGCAGACCGAGGTGGTCCTCGCGCAGCAGGGCGTCGAGCACCCGGGTGAAGACCTCGCGCTCGCAGTCGTCGCTCACCCGACGATGGTCCACGTGAGGTCGCTGCGGAGAGCGGCAAGTGACTGCCGGACGGTCGCCTCGTCGGGGCCGATCCCGTGCAGCACGGCGAGGTAGTCACGGTTCGTGCCGGTGTACGCAGCGGTGCGGCCCACCTCGCGCAGCGGACGGCAGCCCAGCCGGACGTCGCCGTGGACGGTGTCGAGTGGGCCCGGTGCGGCGACGAGACGGCCGGACCGGTCCGCGCAGACGTACTCGACCAGGGCGTAGCGGTCGACCGGGTCGGGCAGGACGAGGGAGGCCAACGGCTCGCCGAGGTGCAGCCGGATGACGTACTCGAACAACGGCACGTCGAGCAGGTCGGCGAGGATCAGGTCCATCCGGTCGCCGATGAGGCGGTAGTTCACCTCGATGAGCCGGACCCGGCCGGCGGAGACGACGTACTCGGTGTGACAGGCCCCGAAGCCGACCCCGAGGGCGTCGAGCCGTGCCCGCAGTTGGGTGCGCGCCTCCTCGGTCGGGGGTGACCAGGCGAGGTTCTCCTCGGTGAAGGTCGGTGGCGGGCCGAGGCCGGTGCGCCACCCGCCGAGGGAGGCCACCGCCGTGCCGTCGCCGAGGGTCTCGAAGGTGCGCAGGTCGCCGTCGAGGTACTCCTCCACCACCAGGGCGACGTCGGGTCGCCGGCCACGGATCTCGGCGACCCTGGCGACCAGCTCGGCGTGGTCGGTCACCAGGTACGCGTCCTCGCTGGCCACCCCCTCGCGGGGCTTGACCACCGCCGGGAACATCCCGGTCGGCGCCTGCGGCGCGGCGCCGGGGTCGATGGTGACGGTGCGTACCAGATCGAGGCCCGCAGCGGCGATCGCCCGGCGGGCTGCGGCCTTGTCCTTGCAGAGACGGGCGGCGGCCGGGTCCTTGCCGGGCAGGCCGAGCTTGCGGGCGGCGATCGCGGTGGCCTCCTGAAGGTGGTCGCTATTGGACAGTAGCGCCACCGGCCGGGTCGGTGCCGCCGCCGCGACCACCGCGGCCGGGTCGCGGACCGCGCACCGCGCCACCCGCACGTCCGCCGGCCAGTCGGCGGGCCGGTCGGTCAGCACGGTGGCCTCGAGCCCTAACGACGCCGCCGCCGGGAGGAACCCGTGCAGCACGGCGTCGGTGGGGTTGAGCGCGGTCAGGTAGAGCAGCATGCCGCCTCCGTCGACTACCACGATGTCGCCCTCAGGTAGCCGACGAAACGGTGGTCACGCCACCGCCTTGACGCCGTCCGCCGCGCGCTGCTCGGCCTGCCCTCCGGCGGTGCGCCGCTCGGCCGGCACGTCACCGGCGGGGTCCGGCCGGTGCGGGAACCGCCGTTGGTGGGCAACGCCGAGGACGACGCCGGCGGCCACCAACACGATTGCCGCGACCGCGACCGCCGGGTAACCGAGCCGGTCGGCCGCCGCGAGACCGATCGACGCCGCCACGAACGAGCAGACCAGGCCGAACGACGACAGGACGGTGAAGTCGGTGCCGCCGGTGTCGGGCCGTGAGTAGTCCATGTTGACCGTGTAGAGCACGACGTTGGCGATGGTGTAGGCCGCCATGAAGCAGCCGAGCGCGGCGACCGTCCCACCCAGCGGCGCCCGGCCGTTCATCAGCGGCAGCAGCAGCACCGTCGACACCGTGAGCGCGACACCACCGGCCACGAGGACGCCGGCACGCCCGAACCGCCCGATCCCGAGCCCCGCGACCAGACCCGCCACGATGGCCGGGACGCTTGTCACCACGCCGGTCACGACGCCGATCCGACCCAACGACCACCCGGCGTCGACAAGCGCCGGGGTGACCAGGGCGTACGCCATCCCCGCGCCGACGTAGACAAGCGGCACCACGCCGAACGTCCACAGGCGGCAACCCGGCTGGCGGAACACCGACAGCAGCGCCCGGTAGGCCGCGCCGACCCGTTCCACCCGATCGGTACGGGGCGGCTCCCGGAACCGCCACACCACGAGCAGGCCCACCGCCGTCATCGCGGCCAGCAGGCCGATCGCCGGCACCCAGCCGAGATGGTCATAGACCAGGACGCAGGCGCCGCCGCCGAGCAGGTTGCCGAGGTAGCTCGCGGCGACCTGGATGCCGTTGCCGGTCCCCCGGGCCGAGTCGGCGAGCATCCGGACCGCGACGGCGTCCACGGCGATGTCCTGGGTGGCCGAGAAGAACACGTACGCGGCGCAGATCGCGACGATCGGGCCGAGCGCGTCGGCCGGGCTGGTGAACGGCAGCAACGCCAGCAGGGCGAGCACCAGGGCGGTCTGCAGCACGAGCAACCAGGATCGGTAGTGGCCGCGGTGCCGGGAGCCGTACCGGTCCAGGATCGGCGCCCAGAGGAACTTGATGGGCCAGATCAGGCCGACGACCTGCAACAGCGCCAGGGTGTCGAGCGAGGTGCCACCGTCGCGCAGGATCGCGGTGAGCCCGACGGTGATGAAGCCGACGCCGAGGTACTGGGTGACGTACAGCGCGGTCAGGGTGCCGAGGCGGCCCTTCATGCCGCTTTCCAGTAGCCGAGGGAGGTCAACCGGTCCTTGTCGACACCGAGCGTCTTCCGGATGTGTCGGCTGAGACCCCGGGTGGTGGCCGCCTCGCAGGCGACCCAGTAGTGGCCCGCACCGCTTGTCGGCAGGGCCGCGCAGACCGTGTCGACGAGGTGTTGACCCTCGTCGCGCCGTGGCACCCAGGTGACCTCGTGGTGCGCCCGGGCCCGCAGCGCGAGCGCCTTCTCGCCCTCGTGGGCGTACTCCAGCCAGACCGTCGCCGGGATGTCGGCACCGGCGTCGAGGAGGCTGTTGACCGCCGGCAGCGAGGCCGCGTCGCCGACCAGGTAGAGGTGCTCGGGCGCGGGGTCGGGCAACTCGAAGGCGCTGCCCTGCACCGTCGCGCCGATGGTGTCGCCGACCTGGGCCGTGGTGGCCCACCGGGCCGCACAGCCGTCGTGGATGGCGAATTCGAGGGTGAATCGGCCGGTGGAGGGGTCGGGGTCGACAAGCGTGTAGGCGCGCTGGTGCGCCCGACCGTCGTTGTCGAACCACAGCCGGATCCACATGGTGGGGTGCACCCCGCACGCCTCCAGCAGGCCGCCTCCGTCCAGGACGAGCCGCTGGTAGTGCCCGTCGACTGACTCGGTGCTCAGGACCGTCAACTGAAAGTCCCGCCCTCCCATGGCCTTGAGGACCAGGGCCTCCCAGTTCCGCTTCACACACCCCTCCAGGTAAGGTCATCCTTGGTTAGGGGAGGTTAACCTAAGTTGCGCCCCGGATGGAACAGAGGACAGCACCCGATGACCTACCAGGAGAAGATCGCCGGTCTCGGCGAGCTGTCGTTGGTGACCGTGGACCCCGACCGGGACGCCGCCCTCCTGCACGGCTGGGTCACCCTGCCCCGCAACTCCTTCTGGGGCATGGGTTCGCACAGCCTCGAAGAGGTCCGCGAGATCTACGCCTTTGTCGACAGCCTGCCCACCCACCACGCGTACCTGATCATGGTCGCCGGGGAGCCGGTCGGCCTCTTCCAGAGCTATCAGCCCGAGGCGGACCCGGTCGGCGAGCGCTACCCCGTCCAGCCCGGCGACGTGGGGATGCACCTGCTGCTCAGCCCCGACCGACGCCTCGCCCGCAGCCTCACCAACGCGGTCGGCCCGGCGGTGGCCCGCTTCCTGTTCCTCGACCCGGCCGCGCAGCGGATCGTGGTCGAGCCGGACATCCGCAACCACCTCGCCCTGCGCCGTCTGGAGATCGAGGGCTTCACCTTCGACTCGGAGATCGACATGCCGGACAAGCGGGCGCAGCTCGCGTTCCTGACCCGCGCCCGGTTCACGGCGAGACACCCCGCCTCGGCCTGACCCCCAACGCGGACCCGTCGACGCTGACGGTGACCGTCAGCTGTTGGCGTTCCAGAAGCCGACGAGGGTCGCGGTCCACCAACCGATCTGCGAGATCGTGGCGGCGGCGACACCCGGCAGCAGTGCGGACCAGGGCGGGCGACCCCGTACGGCTACGAGCCGATCCCGCACCCGGCCGAGGAACAGCCCGTTGACGCCAACCACAAGCACCGCGAGCAACTTGACCCAGATCAGCCCGGACGACGTGTCCGGCCCCAGTGCGGCGCCACTGGCGAGCAGACCCACCAGGCCCAGCCAGATGAGCAGGTGCGCGCCGCGTGCGGCGGTCAGCACCGTACCGAGCGGTTCCCGGCGCAGAACCCACCGGAGGCTGAACCAGTCCACCGTCAGCACCGCTCCGAAGCCCACCACCAGGCAGGTCAGGTGGCAGAAGAGGGCAACCATCCGCGCAGTCGGCGACAGGGTGACGTGCGGTGCGACGAGGACCGCGAGCAGCCACCCCAGACCGACAGTCAGTATCGAGGCGATGACCGTGGCGCGGCCGGCCGCCCGACGGTGACCACCACGCCACCCCGCCGCCGGCACCGAGGCGACCGTGCCCGGCGGCGGTGCGCTCCGGGCCCGGTGCGTCGCGCGCCGGGCCGGGCGGACCGCGCCCGACGTGACGGCTCGGTGGGTGGCCCGGGACGCCCGGACCGCGGGGTGGACGTCGGCAGGCAGGTCAGACGTCCGCATCGGCCGGTCTCCTGAGCCGCATGCTCAGCCGCCCGGTGCAGCGGCGGGCGCCCCCGGCCGGTTGTCGAGCGTGCTCAGCTCGGCGGCCCGCGCCTGCTGGATCCGGCCGGCGAGCGCCTTCAGCTCCGGGCTACCCCCAGCGGTCTGTTCACCCCGGCACAGCACAACTGTCTGCGCGAGGTGTGCCCGGATCAGGGCAGCCGCCCGGGACGGCACCTCGGCGTCCGGGGCGGCACGCAGCTCGGCGAGGCTGGCATCGGTGACCATGCCGGGCATCTGGTGCCCCTCGTGGATGTTCAGCTCCGGCACGTTACCCGCGGCCAACAGCCCACGCAGGTCCCGCAGCTCCGCCTGGTGAGCCTTCCGGACCGCACCGAGGAGGGCCCGCAACGACGGGTCCGCGGCCGTCGGTCGGGTGTCGAGCTGGTCGATGAGCGCGAGCGCGCCCTCGTTCATCGGGATCAAGAGTTGGATGAACGCGTCGTCGGTGCCGTTGAGCAGCACCGGCGCGGTCGGCACCGCAGCGGCCGACGAACCCGGGGCCGACGCTGCGGCCGACGACGGCGTCGACGCCTGGTCGGTGCGGCCCCAACCTTGGGTGAGACCGACGGTCAGCGCCGTGGCGACAAGTGTCGCGACGACGCCGACCATCCGACCGGTACGGACGCGGCGGTCACCGCGCTCCGCCGCGAACCGCTCGTCCACCCGTTCGCCGCCGCTCACCGGGCGGCTTGGAAGGCGCGGCCGACAAGGGTTGCCTGGGCTCCGTCGCTGAACAGACCGGACCTGTCCTTGTCCGTGGCGGGCAGGCCGAACCAGGCGTAGCGCTGGAGGTAGGAGAGCTGGCCGAGCATCGTGGTGGCCGCCGTGAGGAAGGCGGCCTGCTGCTCCTGACTGGGGAACTGCGCGCCGTCCGCGCCGAAACGGATCAGCGCGAACTCGGTCAGCCAGATGGGCTTCCGGTACCGCTGGTAGACGGCCTGTAGGTACTGCCGGAGCTGGGCCACGGCGGCGGCGGTCGTGAAGTCGGCGCCGAACCAGTGCAGCGTGATGAAGTCCACCCGGTGACCGCGGGACTCGGCGCCGGTCATGAACCGGTCCAGCCAACCCTGCGGGTCCGGCGCACCCCAGGCGACCGCTGGGCTGCCCAGCTTGCTGCCCGTCGCCATCAGCTGCGGCCACAGGTCCAGCGCCCGCTCGACAGTCATGTTCGCCTGCTCGGGCAGGTCCGGCTCGTTGAAGGTGAGCAGGTACGGCCCGGCGGCCTTGGCCCGAGCCAGCTCCGTGGCGGTGACGTTCTCCGCACTGCGGATCATCGGCACGAACGTCGTACCGCGCGGGGTGCTGATCCCCGGGTGCTGGGTGCCCCAGGTGTAGTACCAGCCGGCCCTGGAGTTCGCCAGGGCCTGACTCGCCCCGGCGAAGTTCCACACCCCGACGCCCTTGCGTACGGAGCTGGCCACCGGCGCGACCGGAGCCTTCGTCGAGGGCCGTGCGCTTGGCGAGGGCGCGACGCTCGGGGCGGCGACGGCGGTGGGCGCCGCGGACGGCGGGGCCGCCCATGAGGGCGCGGACGGCTCGTCCGGCAGGATCACCACCGCCGTGGTGATGGCCAGGACGGCGGCGGCGACACCTGCGGCGAGGGACGGCACGAGGCCACGGGGTCGGTTCACCGCGAGGTCGACGACGCTCGGGCCTGCACCCGCATCACCGGGCGGCGTCGGCCCGGCAGCGGGGCCGGCCGTCGGGCCGGGAGGCGTGAGCGCCTGCGCGGCGGCCGCGGGGGTGGCCGCGCTGGGCAGGTGCGCGCCGAGACCCGCCGGCAGCGGCAGCAAGGGCAGGCCGGCGAGCAGCCTGTCGATCGGCAGCAGCGTGGTTCCCAGCCGACCGCAGTACGCGCAGTCGCGGACATGCCGGGCCAGTCGCTTGCGCCACAACGAACTGGGCGTGCCGTCCCACTCGGCGGTCACGGTGCCCAGGTCCGGGCAGCCAGGCCGGGCGCGCAGCGCGCGTACGACGCCGCGGGCGCTCTGGATCTGGTCCTTCATCCGGTGGATCCGCACCGCCACGTGCCCGGGTGACAACCCGAGCGCGTCGGCGACCTCGTTCCGGGTGATCTCGCCGGTCTCCTCCAGCCACCACAGCGACAGCAGTTCCTGGTCGTCCGGGTCGAGCCAGCGGGTCGCCTCGGCGACCTCGCGTCGTTGGTCGGTGAGGCCGAGCCGGAGGATCGTCATCCCCGCGAAGTCGGAGGCGGGGTCGGGCACGTTGTGGATCACGTCGAGCCCGGCGTCGCGGTTGAGCGCGACCCGTCGGCGCGTCTCCCAGTCCCGCACCTGGCGAATGGTGATCGCCACCAGCCAGGATCGGTACGCCGCCGGGTCGTTGAGCGCGGGTAGGTACCGGATCACCCGTACCAACGTCTCCTGGACCACGTCGTCGACGTCGGCGTGCCCGCGCAGCGCCCGCCCGACGATGTTGTAGACAAGCGGGAGCGACGCCGCGACGACGTCGTCGAGAGCGCGCTGGTCGCCCTGCCGGGCCGCGACGACCGACCCGACATCGGGCAGTGCTCGACCGGCTGACGACATGGGTCTCACTCCTCGTGTGCTCGTCCGCGCGGCGCCCACGCTGGGTGCGCTGACCGCCCTCAGGATCGGAGACTTGCGGCAGCGGGCGGGATTACAGAATTCCTGGGCGGCCGGCCAGTCACAAGCGACGTGAGTCCGTCGGCGGCGCATGCGGAGCGACGGTGCCGGGTATGGTGCCGGGTGTCGGTGTCGCCGGGCGTTCGCCCGTGCACAGGACACCTGCATTCGCGCGCCAGCATGCGTCGAAGCGCTCCTCAGGTCACCCGGCGGACATCGCCGAGGCCAGCCGCACCCCTCTCGTAGAGACAGGATCCCTGCATGACATCGAACGACAACGGTCGGTCCGCCCTGTTCCTCGCCACGTCGACGGGCGACGGGCTGGACGGTCCGGCGGTGACCTCCGACAGCAGCGAGGAGGCCATGCGGCGGCTGCGCCACCCGTTCGCGGTGACGCCCGCCCAGCCGGCCCCGGCCGCTGTCGACGCCCCCGATCAGCGCGGCTGATCCACGCCGACCTGCACTGGCTCATACTTTCGGCTAGTTAATGTTCCGACGTTCGGGTAGGGTTCGGTTCATCAAGCGAACGACATGACGCGGTGGCGAGGCCCGTGATCGTCGCCCTGCGACAGCGCACCTTCGCCCGTACGTGCGCTCCGGCGGCAGCCGGGTCGGAGATCCTTCCGGTCGACCCGATCGACGGGCACGTGCGGGAGGGACAACCATGTCCACGATCGTCGAGAACGCCACAAGCACCCAGCCCAGCGAGCGGAGCACCGACCAGAGCCCGGACGACCTCCTCGCCGCCCTGGCGGCGACCCCGCCGCAGGACCCCCGCCGCCCGGCACTGCGGGACCGCACCATCGAGGCGTGGCTGCCGCTCGCGCGGCACCTGGCGCGCCGCTACAGCGGACGTGGCGCACCCGACGACGACCTGGCCCAGACCGCCTCGGTCGGGCTCATCAAGGCCGTGGACAACTTCGACCACAGCCGGGGGATCGACTTCAGTGGGTACGCCATCCCCACCATCATCGGCGAGATCAAGCGGTACTTCCGGGATCGCACCTGGGCGGTGCGGGTACCCCGCCGCCTCCAGGAGCTGCGCCTGTCCATCAGCGCCGCCAACGGCGTCCTGACCCAGACCCTCGGTCGCCTGCCCACGGTTGCCGACATCGCCGCCTACCTCGACGTGTCCGAGGAGACCGTCCTGGAGGGGCTGGAGGGTGCTCGCGCCTACCGGGCCACGTCGCTGTCCACCCCGATCGGCAGCGACGGCAACCGGGAACTCGGCGACACCCTCGGCGACGACGACCACGAGATCGACCTCGTCGAGATCCGCGTCGCCCTCGGCCCGGCCCTCGCCACGCTGCCGGAACGCGAACGCCAGATCCTCAGCCTGCGTTTCCACGGCAACCTCACCCAGGCCCAGATCGCCGACCGGATCGGCGTCTCACAGATGCACGTGTCCCGGCTGATCACCCGCTCGCTGGCCACGCTGCGCCACCGGCTCAGCGACGACGTCGCCGGCTGACCCCCTTTCACAGTTGGACGACGTGCCCCACTCGTGGCGGCGTACGACCGGCGAGAACGTCGAGCCACGCGTGTTGCAGCGCCGCCGGCCCGGCGCCCACCCGGACGTCGAGCCACCCGCTCACCACCTCGGCGAAGCGCTGCCAGGCCTCGGTGAACCGCTCGTCGAGCCCGTCGCGGCCCCAGTCGTGGCTGCGCTTGCGCATCTGCACCGGCGCGAAGAACACCTCCTCGGCGGCGGCGGCGTTTGGCGTCTGGTTGGTGAGCCCGACCGCGATGTCCCGGACCAGCCGGTCACCGAGGCGCCGACGCAGGGCAGCGCGGGTCGAGGCCGCACCGGACAGGTCGAGGTAGACGGCCGGGACCACGTCGAGGGCGTCGACGTCGTCGTACGACACGACCTCGTCGTAGCAGCCGAGCGACCTGGTGAACGCCACGTTGCCGGGTGAGGTGAGACCTACCAGGCGCGGCCCGCGCCCGTGCAGCTCGAACGCGGCGGCGTACGCGGTCTTGCTCGACGCCGACGACACCAGCAGCGCCTCGGCGCCGTAGAAGTCGTTGTCCACGACCTGGTCGGCGAGCATGAACGAGGTGAAGAACAGTGGCCGGAAGAGGATCAGCAGATCCTCCTGGTCGCGCCGGTACGCCGGGTCGCCGGTGGTCGACCGGTACGCGTTGTACGGCGACGGCAACTTGGCCCGGTGCGGGCTCACCTCGCGGAACCCGGACCCGTCCACCCGGTCCGGTCGCACCACGAGGTGACCGGCGGGCGGGAGGTAACCGTAGATCCGCTGCCCCACCTCGACCCCCGCCACCGTCGAGGCGACCACCTCGGCGAAACCCCAGAGCGGCGGGAGGCCCCACTGCGGCCCCAACCCCTGGGCGGACGGCGGGAAGAACTGCCAGTAGCGCATCGCATCGCCGAGCACCGCGTAGGTCACGTTGTTGGCGGTGAGGCCGACACGGTCGACGCGCAGCAGCGCCTCACCGTCGACCAGGGCGGGGGTGGAGCCATCGACGAGCGTGGTCTGCCCGAGATCGTCACGCGCCACGGCGAAGGTCCATGAGTCAGCCATGAGGTGACGCTAGACAGCCCCACGTTCGGAGACAAGTGCACTTCTAGTGCAAAATCCCACCGGGTGCGGTCAGGTTCTGTCCGCGGCCAGGTCACGGAGGTGCGCGAGCGGCAGGTGCGGTGGTCGCCACTCCACGAAGAGGGCTGTCGCGTCGTCCTCCAAGTGGTCGTCCTGGTAGCCGACGACCGCCCGGACCAGGCGACGCATCGTCTCCGGGCTGGGCAACCCGTCGTTGAGGGCGCGGTTGACGAAGTCGACGAGCCGGTCCAGCCCGAACTGCTCGCCTTCCGCGCTGCGGGCGTCGGTGATGCCGTCGGTGTAGGCGAGAATGCGGTCACCCGGGTGCAGATTCTCCACGTGCACCCGCGGTCGGCGCGGGGACAGGTGGCCCAGGCCGAGCGGCAGCGCGGTCGGCCCCGGAAGCTCCCGGACGGCCTTGCCGTCCCGCAGCAACATCGCACCCGGGTGCCCGGCGTTGATCATGCTGAGGTGGCCGGTCCGGCGGTCCAACTCGATCAGCAACCCGGTCGCGAAGAGGTTCGGATGCTCGGCCCGCACCCACCTGTCGATGCTGATCGCCGTGTCGACCAGGTCGAGGCCACACCGACGGGCGTTGCGGTACGCGCTGACCACGAGCGAGGCCAGGGTGCTCGCCTTGATGCCGTGCCCGCAGGTGTCGAAGAGCCCGACGCTGAGCACGTCGTCGTTCAACGCGTAGTCGAAGATGTCGCCGCCGACGTCGTAGCACGGTTCGAGGATGGCGGTGACCACCAGATCGTCGGTGGCGAAGGTCAACGGTGGGAGCAGGCCCCACACGATCTCGGCCGCGACCTGCATCGGCATCCGCCGCCGCATCCGCTCGACCACGTCGCCGTAGAGCCGGCGGTTGACCAGGATCTGGGCGACGTTGACTGCCACCTCCCAGGCCGGACCGTCAGTCGTCGCGTCGGCGGCGGTCGACGAGACGATCTCCAGTACGCCCATCCGCTCACACCCGAGCAGCAGCGGCACCCACATCCGGTCCGGGCTGTCGGGCGCGCGTTGGATGTCGAGGGTGGTGAAGGCCCGGCCGGCGAGCGTCGTCTCGATCGGCAACTGGTCCCGGTCGAGACCCGCACCGAGCAGCGGCACGAGGAGGGTCTGCGTGTAGTCGGCCAGATAGATGACGATCTCGCTGGCGTCGATCGCCGGCGCCGCCCTGGCGACCAGCTGCGACACCTCGTCCGGGCCGCCCCGGGGTGCGTTGAGCTGCAACCAACGCACCACCTCGCCGACGTCAGCCACGCTTCATCTCCCCCATGTCCTCCCCGGTCGCGGGGAGCACGTAGTGCAGGTCGTGAGGCTACCTCGCCCGCCGCACACCTGACCCCTGCCGAGCCGGTGGTCAGGGCTCCAACACCACCTTGCCGGCCCGGCTCCGGGTCTCGGCGAACACCAGCGCGGTGGAGACCTCGGTGAGCGGGTAGCGGGCAGCGATCTGCGGCACGATCACTCCCTGCCGCAACAGATCGAGCACGGTGCCGAGGTCGGCGCGCAGACGCCGGCGGAACGCGGCCGGACGGGTGCGCTGTCCCGCCCAGAAGTTGTAGAAGCCGGCCTGGTGCCCGTTGGGCAGCGCGTTCCAGGTGTAGAGGCGGGCCAACAGCTTCACGAAGACCCACACGACCGACTGCCCGGTGCCCACCGCGGCGGCGTTGCCGTAGACGACAAGCTTGCCGCCGGGGGCGAGCAGGGCGTACGAGGTGCGTACGCCCGGGCCGCCGACCGGGTCGAAGACGGCGTCGACCCCACCTGGCGACAGCTCGCGGACCTGGGCGGCCATGTCCGGGTCGCGGTAGTCGAGCGGTTCGACGCCGAGGTCGCGGAGGCCGGCGTGGTGCCGTGCGGCGGCGGTGCCGATGACCCGCAGGCCGAGGTGTCGGCCGAGTTGGACGAGCACGCTCCCCACGCCGCCGTTCGCGCCGTGCACGAGGATGGTCTGCCCGGCCTTCAGGTCGGCGTCGCGCAGCATCTGCCAGGCGGTCACCCCGTTGACGACGACGGTCTCGGCCTCGGCCGGGTCCAGACCCACGGGTACCGGGGCCAGAGCGTCGATGTCGACAAGGGTGTGTGAGGCCCAGGCGCCGGTCTTGGTGACCGCCGCCACCCGGGTGCCGATCAGCGCGTCGTCGCCGCCGGGACCGACCGCCCGGACCGTGCCGACGAGGTCGTACCCGGGCACGAACGGGAACTTCGGCTGGCCGGGGTAGAGCGCGTGGCGCATCTGCTGCTCGGCGAACGAGATCCCGGTGGCCTCGACCTGGACGAGCACCTGCCCCCGGTCGGGGGTGGGCATCGCGCGTCGGTGCAGCAGGAGGCCCTCGGGCTCCACCACGCCGGGCAGTACCACTTCGGTGATCATCGTGTCGGTGGCCATCGGACTCTCCTTTGTTTGTAAGTGTGCACTCACACACTTCGAAGGTCGAAGAAGTGGGCCGCCGAAGCGGCCCGCACATAGGGTCGGTCAGGGGTGGCGGATGCCTGCGGTCAGGGCCCGAGCCCAGGGCTCCGGAACCTGCTCCAGACCTGCGGTCACGATCAGGTGGCACAACTGGCCGTACGCGAAGAACTGCTGCACCTGCGCATCACTGGCCCCGGCCCGGCTCTGCACGAAGGTCGCGACCCGCCGGTAGCCGGCCCGCACCGCCTCGGCGACCTCCGGGATGTCCGTGACGGCCTGCGCCTGCACCTGGAAGAGCAGCAGGTCGCGATCGGCGATCAGCTCGGCGTACGCACCACCCATGGCGTCGAGGATCTCCTCCGGGCTGCCACCCGCGGCCCGCTCCGCACCCGCCTCGATCGCGTCGGCTATCCGGTCGAAACACGCTCCGGCCGCCGCCACGAACAGCCCGAGCTTTCCGGAGAAGAGCCGGAAGACGTACGCCTCGGAGATGCCGGCAGCGGCCGCCACGGCGGTGACCGGGGTGGCGTGGAAGCCGGCGCGCGCGAACACCGAGACCGCGGTGTTCAGGACGGTGGCCCGGCGGGCCTCGGCGGTGGATCGCATGTTTGTAAGTGTGCACTCACTAACAACGCTCGTCAAGCCCCGGGCTCACTCCAGCGGATAGAGGCGGGCCGGATCGCCGGGTCGGAGACTGTCCGGCACGTCGTCCACGCCGCTGGCGGCGATCGAGCCGAGCAGCGCCAACGAGCGGGCGGACTCCGTGCCCGGCTCGGCGTGGTAGATCACCAGCAGTTGCCCGTCGGCGCCCGCCACCGCGAGCTTGTCGCAGTACAGGTCGAGGTCGCCCACCTCGGGGTGGTGCAGCCGGCTCACCACGCCCTCCCGTCGACGCACCTCGTGGCGCGCCCACAGCTGCCGGAAGCAGTCGCTCTTGAGTGACAACTCGCCCACCAACGCCGTCAACCGCGGGTCGTCGGTGGCTCCACCCGAGTCGGCACGCATCTGCCCCACCACGCTCTGCATCGCCTGCCGCCAGTCGCGGAACAGCTCCCGCTCGGCCTCGTCCAGGAACACCGCGAGGAGCCGGTTGGAGCCCGGGGCGAGATTCGGCGACAGCGCCCTCGCCATCGGGTTCGAGGCCAGGATGTCGAGGTAGCGGTTCTGCACGAAGGCCGGCATGGAGAGCTGGCGCAGCAGGTGCAGGATGCTGGCCGGCACCCGCTCGGCGGCGGGTCGGGCCGCCCGGCGTGACCGCGCACGGCTCAACCCGATCATGTACGCGGTCGCCTCCGGATCGAGCCGCAGCACCCCGGCGAGGGCATCGAGAACCTGCACCGAGGGGTGCCTCTCACGCCCCTGCTCCAGGCGGAGGTAGTAGTCGGCGCTGATGCCGGCCAGCATCGCCACCTCCTCACGGCGCAGCCCCGGCACCCGGCGCAGGCCCACACCCGGGCCGAGCCCGACGTCCTCGGGTCGGGTCTGCTCGCGGCGGGCACGCAGGAAGTCGCCGAGCGGGTTCGTCGCGTCCATGCCACCGACGGTAGATCGCCGGACGGCCCGGTGGCTGGCTGTGTCACTACCAGGAACAGCTCGCCCTGCCGCCCAGGTCGGCCCCGGCGCACAGTCGTCGAGGGCCGGTTGCGAGCGGCCCCCGGACGTCACGACGATCGACAGGAGGACGACATGAGCGAGAACCTTCCCGGTGATGCCCTCACCCCGGCTGACGGCCTCACGCTGAGCCGGATGGGCTACGGGGCGATGCAGCTGGCCGGCCCCGGTGTCTTCGGCCCGCCCCGCGACCGTGAGCAGGCGCTGGCCGTGCTCCGCCTGGCCGTCGAGCTGGGCGTCCGGCACATCGACACCAGCGACTTCTACGGGCCGGTCGTGGTCAACGAACTGATCCGCGAGGCGCTCCACCCGTACCCCCGGGGTCTGCATCTGGTCACCAAGGTCGGCGCGCGACGCGGCGCCGACGGCTCCTGGATCCCGTCTCTGGCGCCGGACGACCTCAAGGCCCAGGTCCGGGAGAACCTTCAGCACCTCGGCCTGGATGCCCTCGACGTGGTCAACCTGCGGGTGGGGGCGGCACACGGCGCCAGCGAAGCACCGCTCGGTGCGCAGTTCGCCGCCCTGGCCGAGCTGCGGCAGGACGGTCTGATCCGGCACCTGGGGCTCAGCAACGTCACGCTCGACCAGCTCACCGAGGCCCAGGCCATCGCCCCGGTGGTCACGGTGCAGAACCACTACAACCTCGCCAACCGGCTGGACGACGCCCTTGTCGACAGGTGCGCGGCGGAGAACATCGCGTTCGCGCCGTACTTCCCGCTCGGTGGGTTCACGCCGTTGCAGTCCGACACGCTCGAGGGCGTGGCCGCCCGGCTGGGTGCCTCGCCGCAGCAGGTCGCCCTGGCCTGGTTGCTCCAGCGGTCCCCCGCCATCGTGCTGATCCCCGGCACCTCGAGCGTGGCGCACCTGCGGGAGAACCTGGCGGCGGCCGATCTGGAACTGCCGGCCGACGCCGTCGAACAGCTGGACGGGATCGCCGCCTAGCTAGTGCTGGTGCGGCCGGTTGCGGATGAGGGCGAGCGCGAGCACGGCGGTGACGAGGAAGACGACCCCGGTGACCCGCAACCCGGCCTGCACACCCGAGGTCAGCGCCTCGGCGATCGCCGCCCGGACCGGGTCGGGTAGCGGTTGCCCGCCGTTGGCACCGGAGGCCACCGCCGCCTGCACCGCGGTACGGGTGGGTTCGGCGACCTGGTGCGCGGCGAGCCGGTCCGGCAGGTCGGCCACCATCGTGGTGGTGAGGAGCGTGCCGAGCAGGGACGAGCCGAGCACCGAGCCGACCTGTCGGGCGGCGTTGACCGCCCCGGAGGCCATGCCCGCCTGGGCTGGCGCGACGCTCGCCAACGCCGCCGCCGTCGCCGGCGCCACCACCAGAGCGCTGGCCGCGCCGAACAACGCGAACAGCGGCCAACGGTCACCGAACGACGTGGTCGGTCCCTGGTTCGCAAGCGCGAAGCTGGCCACCGCGCCGAGGACCAGACCGAGGGTCAACGGCGCCTTGAATCCGGTACGACGGATCGCGCGCCCGGCACCGAAGGCAGCGAGCACGTAGGCACCGAAGAGCACCAGCATCCGCCAGCCGGTGTCCAGCGGGCTGAGCGCCTGGGCACGTTCGTGGAAGAGGACCAGCAGGATCGCGACGCCGGTGAAGCCGAACAGCGACACCGCGCCGACGACCATCACCGCGCTGAACGACAGAGACCGGAACAGCCGTACGTCGAGCATCGGCGCGCTGGTTCGCAGCTCGACGAGCACGAACGCGACAAGTGCGACAGCCGCGACAGCCCAGGCTGTCGCCACCACCGGGCTGGTGTAGCCGACCTTGCCGCCCTGGATCAGCGCGTAGACGGCGGACGCGATGGCGACGGTGCCCAGCAGCAGGCCGGGCACGTCGAGGCGGGCGGCGATCGGCCGCGACTCGGCCACCCCGACGACAGCGACGACGAGCGTGATCAGGCCCAGCGCGATCGTCGACAGGTAGACGCTGTGCCACTGGTAGTGGTTTAGCAGGGCGCCGGCGATGAGCGGGCCGACCGCGAGCCCGATGCCGGACGCCGCCGACCACGCCGTGATGACCTCGGTCCGGCGGTGCGGGTCGGTGAAGGTCGCGCCGAGGATCGCCAGGCTGTTCGGCAGGATCAGGGCCCCACCGAGGCCGGCGACCAACTGCCCCACGATCACCCACCCGACGGTCGGAGCGCTGGCCACGACCCCTGCGCCGACGATCATCGCGACGACCCCGGCACCGAACATGCGCTTACGCCCGTAGCGGCTGCCCAGAGTGGCCGCGGAGAGCACGACGCTCGCCACCATCAGGGTGTACGCACTGGGGATCCAGACCAGGGTGGTCGGGTCGACCCGCAGGTCCCGCTGGATCGTGGTCAGCGCGGAGACCGTAGCGGTGATCTGCAGGAACGTGATCATCGCGCCCAGGCACATGGCGACGAGGGTCACCGAGCGGGAGCCGCGCAGGGTTCGTCGGGCGGCGCTTGTCGCTCCGGGCGGTCTCGGGGCCGGGTTCGTGGTGCTGGTGGTCACTGGCGTCCTCGGAGTGAGTGGGGCTGACTTGCGTCTGCTTAAGCCAGCAATGCACCAGTGAAGCACCTGACTAGCGTCACCGCAAGTCAGGTAAGCTTGGCGACATGGAGGACCTACGGAACGACCGCGACTCCTGGTCGAGCGAGAACTGCTCGGTGGCCCGGGCGATGGACGTCGTGGGCAGCAGGTCGACGGTCCTGATCATGCGCGAGGCCCTGCTCGGCACGCGCCGCTTCGACGACTTCGTCCGTCGGGTCGGCGTCGGCGAGCCCGCCATGGCCGCCCGACTCAAGGAGATGGTCGCCGCCGGGCTGCTCGAACGAATCCCGTACCGGGAGCCGGGTCAGCGCACCCGCCAGGAGTACCAACTCACCCGCAAGGGCCGCGAACTCATGCCCGTCATCACCGCCCTGCGCAACTGGGGCGACACCTGGGCCGCCACCGACACCGGCCCCTCAATCGTCGCCACCCACCACGACTGCGGCGCGCCGATCCACGCGGTGCTCCGCTGCGCGGCCGGCCACGACGTAGTGGACGGCGACACCGACATCACCGCCGGCCCAGGCCTCGTCCGACTCGACTGACCACTGCACTGCCGGCCCAGCGACCCTTCGCCACCCGGTCCCGGCTTACCCCTCGCCAGCCGCGCGCTCGTAGGCGGCCCCTTGCGATGCGTCCGCCCTGACCAGCACGGCGAGTCGCGGCGGCTGCGCACGGGCGCGACACGGGCGGCGCGGACGCCCTACGGGAGGCGCGCGCGGCGCGGGAGGCGCGGGAGGCGCGGGAGGCGCGGGAGGCGCACAAGGTCGAGGCACGGGCGCGGCACGGCACGGGCGGCACAGCGCGGGCGGCGCAACGCGGGCGCGACGCGGCGTGCTCACCGCAGGGCAGGAGCGCGGGGGCGCGGGCGGCACATCGATCATGGTCAACCGAAAATGTCGTACACCTGTTCTAGTGTTGGGTCATGGTTGAGGAGTTGGCGCAGGCAGACAATGCCGTCGTCGCCTGCACAACCGCCGCCACCTGGGCGCTGCCTGAGCACGAGCTGATCGCCGCTCTCGACGCCGCGCACCGCCTGGAGCAGCGTCTTGCCGCCGTCAAACTCGCCCTGATCCGCGAGATCGACGGCCGCGGCACCGCCCGCGCCCAGGGCGCATCCTCCACCGCCGTATGGCTACGCGAACGGTTACGGCTGACCGTGCCCGCTGGCCGCCGCCTGGTCGACGTCGCCACCGCCCTCGACGTCGGCAACCCCGGGATCCGGCAAGCCCTGGCCGATGGCGTCATCAGCCTCGACCAGGCCCGGGTCATCGCCGACACCGCCACCACCGTGCACGCCACCGCTGGCGCCGAGGCCACCGAGAAAGCCGTCAGTCTGCTCGTCGACTGGGCCGGGCAGTTCGAGCCCAACCTGCTGCGCAGACTCGGCAGCCGCATCCTCGACCATGTCGCCCCCGACCTTGCCGACGCCGCTGCGAAAGCGGCCCTGGACGCCGAAGCCGCCCGCTCTGCCCGCGACCGCCATCTCACCCTGTCCGAGCAGACCGACGGTCGTCTCCGACTCACCGGCACCCTCGATGCCGAAACAGCAGGGCTGCTACGCGCCGCCATCGACCCGTTGACCGCGCCATCAGGCTCCGACGATCAACGGTCCCCCGGGCAACGCCGGCATGACGCGCTCGCCGACGTCTGCCGACTCAGCCTGCGCACCGCCGAGCTTCCCGAACACGGTGGCGATTCCGCCCAGATCGTCGTCACCACCACCTACGACGCGCTCGCGGCCAAGCTCGGCGCCGGCACCCTCGACACCGGCCTTCAGGTCACCCCGCAGACGGTACGGCGGCTCGCCTGCGACGCAACCCTGCTGCCCGCCGTCCTCGGCGGCGCTGGCCAGATCCTCGACGTCGGGCGACAACGCCGCCTCATCACCGGCCCCCTCCGCCGCGCCCTCGTGCTGCGCGACAAGGGGTGCACGTTCCCCGGCTGCGACCGACCGCCCCGCTGGTGCGACGCCCACCACATCGAACACTGGGCCGACGGTGGCCAGACCAGCCTGACGAACGCTGTGCTGCTCTGCGGCCACCACCACCGACACCTTCACCACAGCGGCTGGACAGTTCGACTCGCGAGCGACGGCCAACCCGAATTCACCGCACCCGCCTGGCTCGACCCCGAACAAGTCCCCCGCCGCAACCACTACCACCAGCGGACATAGGACAAGCGAGCCGAAGCTGACCGCACCGCACCGCAGCGCGCCGGGCCGCGCCGGGCCGGGCCGCGCCGGGCCGCGCCGGCAATCAGTCCGGAAATGACGCGCAAAGTACCCGTTGTGTTACGAGCTTGTTTCCAAGATGACAGCCAGGTTACGGACGCTTCTCGATGATCGGTGCCGATCCTAGGTTTCGGCCACCGTCATCAGTCGTGACGGCCGGCACCGAACGTGGAGGCAACGACGTGCCACAACCGAACGCACATCGGACCGGACGGGCCAGGTACGGGGTCAGCATGCTGGCCGTCGTGGCGCTGACCGCAGCCGGTCTGACCAGCCTGCCCGCCAGCGCCACCGCCGCGCCGGCCGGCAGCGGTCCGACTGCCCGCTACCTCGTCCAGCTCGACGATGAGCCGCTCGCCACGTACACCGGCGGGGTTCCCGGGATCGCGGCGACCAAGCCGGCCGGCGGGGCCAAGCTGAACCGCACCTCCGGGAACGCCAACGCGTACCGGGATCACCTGCGCCGGCAGCGTAAGTCGGTGTTGGACCACGTCGGCGTGCCGGCCGAGCGCACCCGCGTCACCCTGGAGACCGCGTTCAACGGCTTCGCCGCCGACCTGACCGGGCCGCAGGCCGCCCGGCTGCGGGCGACCGCCGGTGTCCGAGCGGTGTACGAGAGCCGCAAGGTGCACGCCACCACCTCACACACACCCGACTACCTGGGCCTGACCGGCAAGGGCGGGGTGTGGAAGAAGGAGTTCGGTGGGGACTCCCACGCGGGTGAGGGCGTGATCATCGGGGTCATCGACAGCGGCTACTGGCCGGAGAGCGCGAGCTTCGCGCCGCTGCCCAGCCCTCGCCCCGACCAGGCCGTCATCGACGCCAAGTGGAAGGGCACCTGCGACGTCGGCGTGGAAGCGCCGGTCACCTGCAACAACAAGGTGATCGGGGCGCGCTGGTACAACGACAGCGGCATCGCCGAGGCGTTTCCGGACGACTACTCCTCGCCGCGCGACCGCAACGGCCACGGCACCCACACCGCGAGCACCGCGGCGGGCATCCACGGCGTGCGGGCGACGTCCGGCACCCAGGACCTGGGCATGATCTCCGGCATGGCGCCGGCCGCGCGGTTGGCGATCTACAAGGCGCTGTACGACAACGGTGCGGGCGGCGCGACCGGCACCGACATCGACATCGTGCACGCCATCGACGACGCGGTCGCGGACGGCGTCGACGTGATCAACTATTCGATCGGCGACGACACCGAGCAGTTCGGGGCTGTCGACGCGACGTTCTTCAACGCGGCCGCGGCCGGGGTGTTCGTGGCCGCCGCCGCCGGCAACTCCGGCCCGTTCGCCAACACCGTCGACAACTCGACGCCCTGGCTGACGACTGTGGCCGCGAGCACGACCGACCGGCAGAACACCCGGAAGCTCACCCTCGGCAACGGCACCACGATCGCCGGTGTGGGCATGGGCGAGACCGGCGTCGGACCGGCCCGACTGGTCTTCGCGAAGGACAGCGCGGTCGACCCGGACGGCGCGTACGGTGCGGGCCTCTGCGCTGACGACACGTTGGATCCGGCCAAGGTCAAGGGCGCGATCGTGCTCTGCCTGCGCGGCGAGATCCCGCGTACCGACAAGAGCATCGAGGTGGCGCGGGCCGGCGGGGTCGGCATGGTGCTGTACAACGAGGAACTGAACTCGCTCAACGCCGACGTGCAGACCGTGCCGACCGTGCACATCAACGAGGTCGACCTGGCGACTGTCACCGCGTACGTCGCCAAGGGCAACGCCACGGCGACCATCTCGCCGAGCCGGTTGGAGACGGTCGAGGCACCCTCGGTGGCCGCGTTCTCCTCGGCCGGACCGTCCAACCTGAACGCCGGTGAGCTGCTCAAGCCGGACATCAGCGCGCCCGGTCAGGACATCGTCGCCGCGTTCTCCCCATCCATCGGCGGCAACGACTTCGCGCTGGAGTCGGGCACCTCGATGGCGGCGCCACACATCGCCGGTATCGCCGCCCTGCTGCTGGCCAAGCACCCCGACTGGTCGCCGGCGGCGGTCCGCTCGGCGCTGATGACCAGCGCCGTGGACAAGACCGACAAGGGCAACCCGATCAAGATCGGCACGTACGACGCGACCCCGCTCAACTACGGTGCCGGCCAGGTGGAGCCGGGCAGCGCCTTCGACCCGGGCCTGGTCTTCGACTCCAACCAGCAGGACTGGATCCAGTACCTGTGCGGGGTGTCCGCCGACCGGGGCGGCGACTACGGGCTCGGTGAGCTGGACGGTTGCGACACGGTCGGCGCGATCGACACGGCGCAGCTCAACTACCCGTCCATCTCGCTCGGCCGGATGGTGGGCAAGCAGAGCGTGACCCGTACGGTCACCAATGTCAGCGACAAGACCAGCACGTACACCTCGTCGGTGCAGGCTCCGCCGGGCTACAAGGTCACGGTCACGCCGAAGAAGCTACAGATCCGTCCGGGCGGCAGCGCCCGCTTCACCGTCGAGGTCACCAACACCGGCGGGGCGTTCGACACCTGGGCCGACGGTTCGTTGACCTGGCGCGACCAGTTCAAGCACGAGGTACGCAGCCCGCTCGTCGTACACAATTCCGGTCTGGTCGTCCCCGATGCCATCACCGGCAAGGGCACCTTCGGCAGCGTCCGGGTCGCCGCCGAGGTCGGCTACAAGGGACAGCTGATCTCCCAGCTCTCCGGTCTGACCTCCGGTACTAGCACCGCGGTGACCCTGAAGGGCGACGGGCCGAGCTGGGACTGGAGCACGTCGAACAACCTGCCGGTGCCGCTGCCCGCGTCGATCAGCAGGACCACCCTGCACGTCCCGGCCGGCACCCGCAGTCCGGAGATCCACGTGACGTCGGCACGACCCACCTGCTCCCACATCGACTGGGACGACGAGGAGGGCGTGATGGAGTGCACCGAGTTCAGCCTCAACGTCTACGACACGTCCGGGAAGTTCGTCACCGCCACGGCCAGCACCCGGATCGGCGCCAAGGTCACCCTGCCGGACGGTGCGGGTGACTACATCGTCGTCGTCGAGCAGGAGTTCACCGAGAACATCAAGGACGGCGCGAACGCGTACACCATCACCAGTTACCTGCCGGGGGCACCCGGCACGTCCACCGGCCGGTTCACCATCGACCCGAAGCAGCGTTCCGTGCAGCCGGGCGCGACGGCGAACCTGACCCTGCGCTGGTTCGGCCTCGCCCCGGGGCAGCGCTACGTCGGCCTGGTGGAGTTCCGCAACGGTGACGGCTCGCTGAAGACCGTGCCCGTCACCATCCAGTCCTGACTGCACCCCCCACCCGGCGGATCGGCGTGTGACCCAGGTCACCGCCGGTCCGCCGGCCCACCGTCCCGCCACGCAGAGGTGATCTGCTCGGCCACGGTGATCGACGGCGACGAGAACTCGGCACGGGGCGGCGGGAGCCCGACTTCCGTCCGCCCCGAACGTGTGCGCGGGCCCGTCGAGTTCGTCGGTCGAGCGGCGGAGCTGGCCCAGTTACGCCGGCTCGTCGAGACTCCGCCCTGCCTGATCCTGCTGGAGGGTGAGCCCGGCATCGGCAAGAGTCGACTCGTCGCCGAACTGCTCGCCGAACTCCCCGGGCGGCACCTCATCGGCGAGTGCGACGACGTGCCGGAACCCTTTCCGCTCGGTGTCCTGCTGGACGCGATCCGGGGCAGCGCCGACCGACTCGGCCCGCTCAGCCCGGTGGCAGGCGCCCTCGCGCCACTGCTGCCCGAACTGGCCGACGTACTGCCGGACGCGCCGCCCCCGTTGACCGACCCGGCGGCCGAACGACATCGCCTGCTCCGCGCCGTCGCGGCGGTGCTCGCCGCGCTGAGCCCCGCCACGCTGCTGCTCGAGGACCTGCACTGGGCGGACCCGGCGACCTGTGAACTCCTCGCCTACCTCAGCACCCACCCGGTGCAAGGGCTGGCCGTGGTGCTGACCGCACGTACGGCGACGCCGGGAAGCAGTACGCCGATCCACGACGCGCTGGCCCGGACTCCCCCGTGGAGCGTCACGCGCGTCCCGCTCAGCCCGTTGGACGCCGACGACGTACGCCGGTTGGCGGCACGCACCCTGCGGCTCGACGATCCGCCGCAGCAGCTCACCGCCACCCTGCTCGACCGCACGGCCGGCATCCCGTTCGTGGTCGAGGAGGTGCTGCGGACGCTCGCCGAGCGGGGCGGTGACCCGTTGGCGGACGACAGTGTCCCGTTCGTCCTGCGCGACGTGCTGCTCTGGCGGTTGCGTCCGCTCGACGAGGCCACCCGGGAGGTGCTCGGCGCGGCTGCCGTACTGGGGATGACACCCGATCAGCGCATCCTCGCCTCGGTGCTCAGCCTGGACCGGACGGCGATCGGCGCGGCCATGACCGCCGCACACCGGGCGGGTCTGCTGCACGACGCCGGGGACGGGCTGCGGTTCCGCCACGACCTGGCCCGGCAGGTGGTGTACGACCTGGTGCCCCGGGAGAGCCGGGAGTGGCTGCACCTGCGTGTGGCACGGGTGTTGGAACAGGAGCTGCCGAGGCCCGTGGCCCAGCTGGCGCACCACTACCGGCTGGCCGGCAGCGGGGCGGACTTCGTCCGCAACGCCGAGGCGGCCGCCGACCTGGCCACCGAACGCGGCGACGACGCGACCGCCGCCGGCTTCCTGCTCCAGACCATGAACGTCGCCGAGCTGCCCCGGCCGGTACGGGTCCGGCTCGCCGCCAAGTTGGGCCGGTCGGCCATCGACGGCCTCAGCCAGGCCGAGGCGATCCCGGTGCTGGAACGGCTGCTCGCCGACCGACGGTTGCCGCCCGGCGCGCGCGGTGAGCTTGGTCTGGTGCTCGGGCGGATGTTGCGCCAGCAGGGCGAGGCGCTGCGCGGGTACACGGAGATCGAGCGTGCCGTGCCGTACCTGCGTGCGCCGCGCCGCAGAGCCCCGGCGCTCGCGGTGCTCGCGGCCCCCGACACCGTCGTCGGCCGGCACGTCGACGACCACTTGGCCCGGTACGCGGAGGCGGAGGCCGCCGCGGAGGCCAGCGGGGATCCGGCGGCGCACCTCGCGGTCCGCATCGCCCGAGCGTCGCTGCTGCTGGAGCTGGGCGACCCGGCGGCCTGGGCGATCATCGCCGAGCTGCGCGCCTCCGCCGAGTTGGCCGACCGGCCCCGCGAGCATGCGCGGGCCTGCCTGAACTGGGCACAGGGCGCGTTGCACGCCGGCCACCCGGCACCTGCCGAAGCACTCCTGGCGGCCGGTCGGGCGCTCGTCGACGAGACCGGGTACGCGCGGCTGACGGCCCTGGTAAAGGCGACCGAACTGTCGCTGGACCGGGCCGCCGGCCGGCTGGACGGGCTCGCCGAACGGCTCGGTCGGCTGGTCGCCAGCGCCGAGCGGATGCCGGTCACCCTGCTGGACGCGCGAGCCGAACTGGCGACCGTCCTGGCCCGTACCGCCGACGGCACCGCGAGCGGCGGCGGTGTGGAGGGGCGCGACGAGGCGGCGGTGGCCGAACGGGCGCTGCGGGAGGTGGTGGCCGACGCCCGGCGGGTCGGTGCGATCTGGCCGCTGGTGCAGGCGCTCTCGACGTTGGCCCGGCTCACCCTCACCCGGCGTTCGGACGAGGCCGTCCGGCACGCGGCGGACGCGCTGTCTCTGGTACGGGAGAAGGGCATCCTGGCGTGGGCTGCCGATGCCGTGTTGGTGCTGGCCGAGGCAGCAGCCGCAGCCGGCGATCCGGGGCGGGCCGCGGGAGCGGTCGCCGAGTTGGAGGCCGGAATCGTGGGCCGGGACGCTCCGCTAGCCCAGGCCGCTCTACGCCGATGCCGGGAACTCGTCCCGGCCTGAGCCCGGCCCGGTCGAGGCAGCCGGACCCGGGTCACCGTGTCGAGCACGAGGCCGGGACGGTGCCGGTGGCGGGCCGCTGGACAACGGCCCGCCACCGTGGATCAGAGGGTCACCTGGTGCACCCGGTCGTCCACGCCGCGCACTGCCAGCCACGCGCTGCCGTTGGCACCGGCGGCGGCACCGGGAGCGCCCCGGAACGCGTCGGTGGCGAACTCACCGCGACGGAACCAGCCGCCCCAGGCGCCGTCGGTCAGGTTGCGCTGCCAGAGCCGGTTGTCGGCGGCGAGCGCGAACAGGTAGACCCGGCCGGACGTGGCGAGCAGGGTCGGGCTGCCACTTGTGGTGCCGCCCAGGTTGGTCCAGGCCGACCAACCGGTGCCGGTCCGGCTGCTCCACCACACCTCGTCGGTGCGGCTGCGAACCGCCACGTGCAGCACACCGTTGTCGTCGACGACCGCGCTCGGCCGACCGTAAAACGGCCGGTTGTCGGGAGCTCCGACGCCGGTCCAGCCACCGCTTGGCGTACGCGACCAGAGCTTGCCGTCGGCACCGCGGCCGACGAGGGTCCACTGCGTCGGGCTGGTCCAGGCCACCGTGGGCGCATCGGTCAACGTGCCACCGAGGCTGCGCCACGTCCCCCACGTACCGGCGATGTAGCTGCGCTGCCAGGCGGCGTTGTCGGTGCCACGGACGAAGACGTCGATCCGCCCGTCGGCGGAGCCGTACGCCGCCGGCTGGCCGAGGATCCGGCCGCCGACCGGGCCGCCGAGCGAGGTCCACTGCGTTCCCCACGTCGTACCGGTGCGGGTGTTCACGGCCAGTGCGCCGGAAGCGTCGCGGACGAAGGCGGTGGCGTGCGTGTCGTCCGCTCGAACCAGCGCGGGGCTGGCGCTTGCGGTGCCGCCGAGGTCGGCGCCGGCGACCTGGTCGGCGCCGGTCAGGCGGAGCATCGCCACACCGTGCGCCGGCACCTCGACGGTGTACGAGCCGGCGAACGGCTGCACTCCGGCGGTGCCGGGCTGGGCGTCCACGTCGGCGCGGGACCAGAGGTCACGGACGCGGACCGCGCCGCCGAGGGCGACGTCGGCGAAGTTCACGGTGATCTGCTGGGCGGTGTCGTGCCGGTTGAGCAGCGCGACGGCCCGCTTGCCTGAGCCGGCGAGCACCTTACTCCAGACCTGCGCGTCGGTGCCGGTGTCGGCGACCTTGACGCCCTGTCGGACCAGCGGGTCCTGGTCCACCGCGACGATCTCCGGGTTGGTCAGCGCCGAGATCATCTCCTTCGGCAGGCCGCGCGGGTCGGAGCCGATCACCAGCGGCGCGGCCATGATGGCCCACATGCCGAGCTGCGTCTTGGACTCCTCCAGGCTCAACTCGTACCCGCCGTCGGGCAGCGGGCGCATCGGCAGCAGGTAGTCCGGGTCGTTGTAGTGCCCCGGGCCGGTGGCCGCCGGGTGGTACGCGTTGACGTCCATGTTGCGCAGCACCCACGGGTACGCCCACTGCGGGGTCGGGTCGGTGAGCCCCACGTCCGTGTAGGTCCGCCAGGAGTCGGCGATGGTCGGCGCGTACGTGTAGCTCCAGGTGGAGAGCTGCTCCGGGGTGTACGGGCCGCCGCCCCAGTCCGAGCTGACCGGGTTGCAGATGTTGAGCAGCATCGGGCGGGGCGACTGGCGTACCGCCTCGGCCAGTTCCCGGAAGGTGGTCTCCGGGTCGAGGCCGGCGGCGCGGCCGCAGAGCCAGTCGGCCTTGAGCGCGTCGAAGCCCCAGCCGGCGAACTGGGCGATGTCCGCCTGGTAGTGGCCGTTGCTGCCGAGCCCGCACTGCCCCGGCAGGTACGGGCCGGCGTCGGTGTAGATGCCGGCCTTCATCCCCCTGCTGTGGATGTACGCGGCAAGCGCGGCCATCCCGCCGGGGAAGCGGGCCGGGTCGGCGACGAGGTTGCCGGCCTCGTTGCGCGGGGTGGGCGCGGCCCAGTTGCCGTCGATCCAGACGTAGGTGTAGCCGGCGTCACGCAGGCCACTGTGGACCATGAAGTCGGTGACCGACCGCACTTCGGCCTCGGTGGGATCGCCACCGAGGCCGAAGTAGGTGTTCCAGCCCTGGTAGGGCGTCGGGGCGAGCCCGCTGTTGAAGCAGGTCGGCGCACCCTGGTCCTCCGCTCCGGCGGCCGGGGCGTGGGGTGGGCCGGCCATCGCCGGCATCGGGCTGGCCAGGCCCAGGCCGAGCACGGCCAGGGCGGCGGTCAGCGGTCGGTTCAGGCGCATGGAGGTACTCCTGTCCCTCGGGGGTGGGGGTGGTGGTGCTCCGACCTCAGTCGCGGGTCAGCACGATGAGGTCGGCGTCGTGGGTCGCGCTCCACTGCACGGGCAGGCCGACAGCGGCGAGGTGGCTGCCGGAGTAGTGCCGATCGCCGTGCGAGTAGCGGGCCGTCGGGTCGAGCCCTCGCAGGGGCAACCGGACCGGGCGGGACGGGAGCAGCCCGGCGCCGTCGAGCCGGCCGGTGTGCCAGGCCAGGACGACCACCCGGCTCTCGTCCGGCGCGGTGTACTGCACCGCACAGCGGGCCTGGTCGGGGCCGCCGACCAGGTGCACCTCGCCGTGCGTGACGACGTCCCGGATCTCCTTGTAGCGGGCGATCCAGCCGGCCGCCTCGGCGCGCTCGTCCGCAGTCCAGGCCCGGATGTCCGCGCCGATGCCGAGCACCCCGGCCATCGCGAGGACGAACCGGAACGCCAGCGTCCGGGGCCGTGGGTCGAACAGACCGGGCGCGTCGGTGACCCAGGAGCTGAGCAGGTGCGGGGCGTTGGCGTGCAGGAAGCCGTACTGGATGGCCAGCCGGTCCAGCGGACCGGTGTTGTCGCTGGGCCAGAAGACGTCGGCACGGGCTGCCATCGCCAGGTCGGTCCGGGCGCCCCCACCGGCGCACGCCTCGATCAGCACCCCCGGGTGGTCCCGGCGCAACCGCTCGTAGATCCGGTGCAGGTTGGCGACGTGCGCGCCGTCCAGGTCGAGTGTGGCGACCCCACCGGGACGGCCCGGCTCGGTACGCGGCCGGTTGAAGTCCCACTTCAGGTAGTCGATGTCGTACCTGCGGAGCAGACCGTCGACGGTGCGGTGGACGAACTCGGCGACCTCCGGCCGACCCAGGTCGAGCAGGTACTGGTTGCGGACCGGGGTGAGCGGGCGGCCGTCGACGGAGTAGACCCAGTCCGGGTGCTCGGCGTACAGGGACGACTTCGGGTTGACGCACTCCGGCTCGACCCACAGGCCGAAGTTCAGCCCGAGCGCGCGGACGTCGGCGATGAACGTGTCGAACCCGGCCGGGAACTTCGCCGGGTCGGGCGTCCAGTCACCGAGTCCGGCGGTGTCGTCGTTGCGGCCGACGAACCAGCCGTCGTCCACGACGAACGTCTCCACGCCCAGCTCGGCGGCGATCTGGGCGAGGGCGAGCTGGCTCTGCGCCTCGACGGCGAAGTAGGTCGCCTCCCAGGAGTTGTAGAGCACCGGGCGAGGGCTGAGCCGATTCCCGGCCAGCAACCGCTGGTGGGTGTGCCAGACCCGGGCCAGCCCGTCCAGGCCGTCCGGGCTGTACGCCCCGGTGACCACCGGCAGGGTGAGCCGCTCGCCGGCGGCCAGCACCAGCGGACCGTCGACAAGTTGGCGGCCGACCCGGACCCGGGTCAGCCCGCCGGTGTCCCGCTCCGCGCTGATCTCCCAGGAGCCGGTCCACGCCAACCCCATCCCCCACGCCGAGCCGGCCGGGTCCGCGGTGTCGCGCACGGCCAGCCAGGGCACGTGCAGATGCCCGGGTACGCCCTGGGAGCTGCCGATACTGAACGTGCCGTGGCCCAGCTCGACGTGGGAGAGCTGGAACTCCTGCTCCCACTGGCCCCACTGGTGGCTGAGCAGCGCGCCGTGCGGGGTGGGTACGCAGAAACCGCCTGAGCCGGCCCGGACGATCCGCAGCGCGTCGGCGCCGCCGTTCGTCAGCTCGACCCACCGTTGCACCACGTCGGTGCCGACGGGCACCCGGTAGTGCACCGTGGCACGCAGCCCGGTGACCGGGTCGGCGAAGTCGACGGCCAGCTCCCGCCGGTCGGCGTCGACCCGCGCGTCGGTGTGCGCGAAGCCCACTCGCCGCTGCCCGTTGGGGGTCTCGACCACCAGATCGGCGCCGGTGAACGGGCGGTCGGCGTCGGTGGCGTACTCGATGGGGGCCGCGTCCCCGGCGGTGAGGAAGGGGACCGGGCCGTCGTAGGCCACCGGCGACGGCCCGTCCGAGACGCCGTGCGGTCCCCACGCGACCAACTCCAGCCAGCGACCGTGCGCCGGCACGGCAACCGTGTACTCGGTGTGGGTGCCGCGCAGCGTCCACCGCTGCCCGGTCACTTGACCGCTCCCAGGGCCAGGCCGGAGACGAAGTGCCGCTGGAAGCGCAGGAACACCGCGACGGTGGGTACGGCGGCGATGACCGTACCGGCGGCGATGACGTTCCAGGAGGAGACGAACTGTCCCTGGAGGGCGAGCAGCGCCGGCGTCACCGGCATGTTGTCGTCGGTACGCAGCACGGTGATCGCCCAG
This sequence comes from Micromonospora sp. NPDC003944, assembly GCF_053605225.1. Classification (NCBI taxonomy): domain Bacteria; kingdom Bacillati; phylum Actinomycetota; class Actinomycetes; order Micromonosporales; family Micromonosporaceae; genus Micromonospora; species Micromonospora sp. NPDC003944. The sequence continues at coordinate 112,111 of NZ_JBSGIV010000003.1, read as the reverse complement.
AGCAGGTCGTTGAAGATCCAGGTGAAGGAGAGCGCCCCGAGCGCGGCAAGCGCTGGTCGGGTCAGCGGCAGCATCACCCGGGTGAAGATCTGCGCGGTGCCGGCGCCGTCGATTGTGGCCGCCTCCTGGATCTCGCCCGGCAGGTCCCGCATGAAGCCGTGCAGGACGAACGTGTAGAAGCCGAGCCCGAAGCCGACCTGCACCGCGATCAGCGCCCAGAGCGTGTCGTACAGACCGGTCAGCTCGCTGAACTTCGCCACCGGGATGAGCAGGATCTGCGGTGGCAGCAGGTTGCCGGCGAGCATCAGCAGCAGGATGGTCCGCCGGCCGGGGATCCGGAAGCGACTCAGCGCGAACGCGGCCATCGCGGCCAGAGCGAGGCTCACCAGCACGGACGGGACGGTGACCAGCATGCTGTTGATCAGCGCGCGCAGCTCGCCGCCGTCGGTCCACGCCTGCCGGTAGGTGTCCAGGGTGAACGACCGGGGCAGGCTGCCCACGCCGTGCGCGGCGATGTCGTCGAACGACCGGGTGGACATCACCACCACCCAGAGCACCGGGCCCAGCCAGAGCAGCGAGAGCAGGATCATGCCGGTGTGGAAGGCCCCGGTACGGAGCTTGTTCATGACGCTTCCTCCCGGAACGCCCGGACCAGGTAGCCGAGGATGACGGCGAGCGCGAGCACGAAGATCACGACTGCGATCGCCGAGGCGTAACCCAGCCGCAGGCTCTGGAACGCGGTCGAGTACATGTAGGTGCTGAGCAGCTCCGACGAGTGGTACGGCCCGCCCTTGGTCAGCGACCAGACGATGTCGAACGAGCGCAGCGAGTCGATCACGATGACCGACAGGACCACGGCGTTGACCCCTCTGAGCTGCGGGATGGTGACGTGCCGCAGCCGCTGCCAGGAGTTGGCGCCGTCCATCCGGGCCGCCTCGTGCAGCGCCGGGTCGATCGCCTTCAACCCGGCCAGGAACAGCACCATGACGTACCCGATCTGCCGCCACAGCGCGGGCAGGATCACCGCGTACAGGGCGGTCTGCGGGTCGGCGAGCCAGGGCCGGATCAGGTGCTCCAGCCCGACGGCCCGCAGCAGCGTGTCGGCGATGCCGTCGGGCTGGTAGAACACCCGCCAGACCAGCGCTGTCACCACGAGCGAGAAGACCACTGGCGTGAACAGCGCGGCCCGGTAGAAGCCGACCCCGCGCCGTTCCTTCTGCAGGACGAGCGCCATCCCGAAGCCGCCCAGCACGGAGAGGCCGCCGAACAGCACCAACCAGATCACCGTGTTGACGAGCGCGCCCCGGAAGGTGGCGTCGCCGGCCAGCTCGACGTAGTTGTCCGCGCCGACGAAGGTCGGCGGTGTCATCCCGTCCCAGCGGGTGAGCGAGAACCAGAAGCCCTGGAGCGCCGGCCAGAACACCCAGATGCTCTCGACCGCGAACGGCACGAGGACGAACGCCACCAGCAGCGGCGACAGTCGGGCCGACCGTCGCCGCCGCTGGTTGGGGGTGACCGAAGTCGGGGAGATCGTTGCTGTCACGTCAGCCCTTGAAGACCTTCTCGGCGCCGGCCTGCCACTCCCGCAGGATCGCGTCGATCTGGTCCGGCTTGTCGATGAACTTGGTCAGTGCGGTGTCCGCGGTCGGCTGGAGCGCGTCGCTGGAGTCCCGGTTGAAGAACTGGGTCAGCTCCTTGGCCTCGCCGAGCATCGCCTTGCCCTTGACCACCAGCGGCGAGTCGGACGCCTTGGCCTTGGGGTTGGCCGGCAGCACGATGCCGGAGCTGGCCTTGACGTACGCCTCCTGGGCCTCGACCCCGGCCAGGTAGCTGAGCAACGCCTTGGTGCCGGTCGGGTTGGCGGTCTTCGCACTCGCGAAGAAGCCGTCGGTGGGTGCCTCCTCGGCCAGCGGCACCGCCGGGTCGATGATCGGGAACCGGAAGAAGTCCAGGTCACCGAGCGCGTCCTTGGGCGCCGCGTCGGCGAAGAACGTGCCGATCAGGAACATGCCGGTCTTGCCGGCCAGCAGGGCGGTGGTCGCCTCCTGGAACGGGTACGCCTTGCCCTTGGGGTCGAAGTAGGGCAGGGCCTCGCGCCAGCGGGTGAAGACCGCCTTGACCTTCGGGTCGTCGAAGCGCTGCTTACCGGCGAGCAGCTCGCGGTGGAACGGCGCGCCGTTGATCCGGATGTTCAGGTAGTCGAACCAGGCCGAGGCCACCCAGGGGGTGTCGCCGAGACCGATGCCGATCGGCGGGACGCCCTTGCCCTTCAGCGTCTCGCAGAGCGCCAGGAACTCGGTCCAGGTCTTCGGCTCCTGCACGCCCCACTTGGCGAAGTTGGACTTGCGGTAGAAGAAGCCCCACCAGTAGTTGTTCATCGGCACGAAGATCTGCTTGCCGCTGGCGTCGGTGGAGAGGGTGCGCAGCGACTCGGGGTAGTCGCCGAGCGACTTCCAGACCTCGGAGACGTCAAGCAGCAGGTTCTTGCTCGCGTAGTCGTTGGCGACCGAGCCCGCGTACCAGGTGTAGAGGTCCGGCGGGTTGGCCGAGGTCAGGTAGGTCGGCAGCTGGGTCCGGAAGGTCTCCGCGGCGATCGTGTTGAGGCTCGCCGTGCCCTTGCCCTGCGCGTTGAAGGTCTCGATCAGCTTCTCCATCGCCGCCTTGGCCTGCGGCGAGGAGAGGTTGGACTGGATGGTGACCGCGCCCGAGCCGCCGCTCGTCGTCGGCCCGCTGGCGGAGCTGGCGCAGGCGCTGAGGAACGAGCTGGCGCCGAGCGCGCCCAGGCCGGCGAGCCCGAGGTGGCCAAGGAATCGCCGGCGACCGGGGTCGAAGTCGCTCACGGAGGTATCCCTTCCTTTACGACACTCAGCGTCACCACGCGATGTGTCGTCCATGTGAATGCTGTGACCAGAAGGTTGCATCGACCCTCGCCGGCTGTCAAGATATCTTCGTAATTAATGATTAGACGAGACCAAGGCGAGGGTCAGGTGGATCAGCCTATGCGCCGGCTTGAAGGCAAGAACGCGCTGGTCACCGGTGCCATGGGCGGGATCGGCGCGGCCATCGCCCGGCGTCTGGCCGCCGAGGGAGCGGCTGTCGCGCTGCTCGACGTCCACGATCCGACGCCGCTGGCCGACGAGCTGACCGCCGCCGGCCACCAGGCACTGTCCGTAATGGGCAGTGTCAGCGAGGAGAGCGACTGGACGGCCGCGGTAGCGGCGACACGAGCGAGCCTCGGCCCGGTCGACATCCTGGTCAGCACCGCGTACGCGGTGCGGGTCGCGCCGGCCCACGAGACCAGCCGGCAGTCCTGGGACGACCAGCTCGGCGTCAGCCTCACCGGCTCGTTCCTCGGCGTCCGCGCCTGCCTGGACGACCTGCGCGCCCGCTCGGGCGCGGTCGTGCTGATCTCCTCGGTGCACGCGCTCGTCGGGTTGCCCGGTCGGCCCGCGTACGCCGCGGCCAAGGGCGGCCTGGTCGCGCTCGGCCGCCAGCTCGCCGTGGAGTACGGCCCGCAGGTCCGGGTCAACACCGTGCTTCCCGGGCCGATCCTCACCGCCGCCTGGGCCGACGTGTCCGAAGAGGACCGGCAGCGCAGCGTCGCGGAGACCGTCGCGAAGCGCTTCGGCACACCGGACGAGGTGGCCGCCACCGTCGCGTTCCTCGCCTCGCCGGACGCCGCCTACGTCACCGGGGCGAGCCTCGTGGTGGACGGTGGCTGGACAGCGGTGAAAGCCTCGGCCTGAGAGATCGATACCGACCAGCGAAAAGGCCAGGAGCATTGGCACAGTACGCACGCCGCGGCGTCCACGGGCAGACCGTCGAAGCGATCGCCCGTCGCATCCTCACCGGCGAGATCGCGGCCGGCGCGACCCTGAACATCGTCGCGTTGCAGGAGGAGTTCGACGTCAGCCTCACGGCGCTCCGCGAGGCGCTGAAGGTCCTCTCGGCCAAGGGCATCGTCGACGCCCGACAGAAGCGCGGCACCTTCGTCCGCCCCCGGGCGGACTGGAACCTGCTCGACGGGGACGTGATCCGCTGGCAGTTCGCCGAGGGCACCGACCAGCGCTTGCTCGACCAACTGCACGAGGTGCGCGCCATCATCGAGCCGGCCGCCGCCCGGCTGGCCGCCACCCGTGCCACCGAGGACGACCTGACCGCCCTCGACCGGGCTCTGGCCGAGATGGCCCAGGCCGACGGTGACCCCGCCGCAGCCACCGCCGCCGACCTCGCGTTCCACCGCGCACTGCTCACCGCCACCCACAACGAGCTGCTGGAGCGGATGGAGGTGGTGATGGAGACCGGGCTCGCCGAACGGGACCGCCTGGTGCACGGCGGCACCGGGCACGACGACCCGGTGCCCAGCCACCGCGCGGTCGTCGACGCGTTGCGCGACCGGGACGAGACGGCGGCCGAGACCGCGATGCGTCAGTTGCTGGACAAGGCCGTCCGCGACGTCGAGAAGGCACGGGGACGAAGGGGCAGTCGGTGAAGATCGAGCGGATCGAGACCTTCCTGGTCGCGCCACGGTGGTTGTTCTGCCGGGTGGAGACCGACGACGGGCTGGTCGGGTGGGGCGAGCCGGTGGTCGAGGGCCGCGCCGAGGTGGTGCGCAGCGCGGTCGAGGTGCTCTCCGAACACCTGATCGGTGCGGATCCGCTGCGCATCGAGCAGCACTGGCAGGTGCTCACCAAGGGTGGTTTCTACCGGGGTGGCCCGATCCTCTCCAGCGCGGTCGCCGGCCTCGACCAGGCGCTCTGGGACATCGCCGGCCAGGCGTACGGCGCTCCGGTGCACGCGCTGCTCGGCGGGCCGGTGCGCGACCGGGTGCGGATCTACTCGTGGATCGGCGGGGACGAGCCCGGCGAGGTCGCCGACGCCGCCGCCGCACAGGTCGCCGCCGGTCTCACCGGGGTCAAGATGAACGCCTGCGGCCGACTCTCGCCGATCCCCACCTCCGCCGAGGTGGACGCGGTCGTCGGTCGGGTGGCCGCCGCCCGCGAGGTGCTCGGCCCCGACCGGGACATCGCCGTCGACTTCCACGGTCGCGCCGGGATGGCCGCCGTCCGCCGGATCCTGCCCGAGCTGGCCGCCCTGCGCCCGTTCTTCGTGGAGGAGCCGGTCCTGCCCGACCAGGCACACCACCTGAGCGACATCGTCGCCAGCACGCCGATCCCGGTGGCCACCGGCGAGCGGCTCTACGGTCGCACCGAGTTCCTCGGCCCGTTGCAGGCCGGGGTCGCCGTGGTCCAACCCGACCTGTCGCACGCCGGGGGGATCTCCGAGGTCCGCCGGATCGCCGCGCTCGCCGAGACGTACGGCGCGCTGCTCGCCCCGCACTGCCCGCTCGGCCCGATCTCCCTGGCGGCCAGCCTCCAGGTGGCCTTCGCGACGCCGAACTTCCTCATCCAGGAGCAGAGCATCGGCATCCACTACAACGCCGGCTCGGAGTTGCTCGACTATCTGGTCGACCCGGAGCCGTTCCGATTCGTCGACGGGCACATCGCCCGCTTCGACCGGCCCGGCCTGGGCATCACCGTCGACGAGGCGGCGGTCCGCAAGGCTGCCCAGACGCCGCACGCCTGGCGCAACCCGGTCTGGCAGCACGCCGACGGGTCGTTCGCCGAGTGGTGACCGGCGCGAGGCCGGTGGCACTGCGGGCGTCGTACGACGCGGCGCACGGCGGCCGGTGGACGAGTCTGCACGGCGGCGAACGGGAGTGGCTCTGGCGGGGCCCGGAACCCGGCCGGCACGAGGTACGCCCCGACGACGCGTTCGTCGACGCCGGCGGGCTGGAGGAGTGCCTGCCCACCGTTCGTGGCGAGCCCGACCATGGCGAGGTGTGGTCGCGGCCGTGGCGGAGCGCCGGCCCCGGCACCGTGGTCATCGAGCGGCCGTCGTTCACCCTCGCCCGCCGGGTCAACGACGAGGGCGGCGTGGTGGTCGCCGACTACCGACTGACCGCAGACCCCGGTTACCGATTCGTCTGGGCCGCGCACGCCCTGCTCGACCTCTCCCCCGCCGCCCGCCTCGACGCGCCCCTCGGCATCCCGACCCGGCTGCACCCGGAGGCCGCCGTACTCCTGCCGCCGGGCGGCTGGCCCACCGGCGAGCCCTGGCTGACCGGGCCGTGGCCGGCCCCGGCCGGGCTGACCCTGGACGCCTTCGGGCCGGACGACGGGACGGCGCTCGGTGCGGTGCTGCTCGACTGCGCCCGAGTCCAGGTGGTCGACGGGGCCGACCGACTCACCCTGGAGCTGGAGTGCGCGGACCAGCCCCGCAGCACCGCGCTCTGGCGCAACCTGGGCGGCTGGCCGGCGAGCCACCCCTACCGCAGCATCGGCGTCGAACCGATGCTCGGCGCGGCCTTCGACCTGGCCGACGCCGGCCCCGACGACGCGGCGGTCGTCCCGCCCACCGGCGAGGTCACCTGGCGACTCACCATCTCCGCCCACCGCATCCACTGAGGACACACCGTGTTGAACCTGCTCGACGAGCTGCGTACCCATCGACTGTTGGCCATCGTGCGCGGCCCGGACCCGGCGGCGGCGCTCGCCGCCGTGCTCACCCTGGCCGAGAGTGGCGTCGCCCTGGTCGAGGTCTCGTTGACGAGCGCCGACGCGCTCGGCGTCATCCGGCGCGCCAGAGCCGCCCTCGGGTCCGACTTCGCCCTGGGCGCGGGCACCGTGCTCAGCGCCGAGGACGCCCGCGCGGCAGCCGACGCGGGTGCCGGTTTCCTGGTCACCCCGGCGATCGCACCGAGCCTCGCCGAGGCCGGCCGACTCGGGCTACCGGTGCTCGCCGGTGCGCTCACCCCCAGCGAGGTGGTGCAGGCGAACAACTGCGGGGCCACCGCGATCAAGCTCTTCCCGGCCTCCCTCGGCGGGCCCGACTACCTCGGCGCCCTGCGCGACCCGTTCCCCGGCACCTCGTTCGTCCCGGTCGGCGGGGTCGACGCGGACGGCGCGCGGCGCTACCTCGACCGGGGCGCGACAGCCGTCGGCGTCGGTTCCCCGCTGCTCGGGGACGCCGTCCGGGGCGGGGACCCGACGGCGTTGCGTACCCGCGTCGCCTCCTTCCTCGCGGCGGTCCGGCAATGACCGACCTGCTCACGCTCGGCGAGACGATGGCGGCGTTCCGCACCACCGGCCCACTGCGGCTGGGCGGCACCGCCGGGATCACCGTCGCCGGCGCCGAGTCGAACGTGGCGATCGGTCTGGCCCGGCTCGGCCACCGGGCCGCCTGGGTCGGTGTCACAGGCGCCGACGAGCCCGGCGAGCTGGTCCGCCGTACGCTGCGCGCGGAGGGCGTCGACCTGACCTGGTCCCGGGTCGACGCGACCGCCCCCACCGGGCTGATCCTCTTCGAGAACCGGGTCGCCGACATCAACCGGGTCACCTACCACCGCGCCGGGTCGGCCGGCTCCCGGCTCGGCCCGGCCGACGTGACCAGGGCCTTCGACGCGTCCGGGTCGCCACCCCGACTGCTGCACGTCACAGGCATCACCTGCGCGCTCGGCGTCGAGCCCTACCAGGCGGTGGTGGAGGCCGTACGACGCGCCCGAGCGGCCGGTACCACGATCTGCCTGGACGTCAACCACCGCAACCGGCTCTGGTCGATCGTCCGGGCCGCCGGCGCGCTGCGTCCGCTGCTGCCCTCGATCGATCTGGTGATCGCCTCCGACGACGAGTTGGCCGTGCTCACCGACGCGACCGACCCCGCCTCGGCACTACTCTCGGCCGGCGTCACCGAGGTCGTCGTCAAACACGGCGCCGGTGGAGCGACGAGCCACAGCGCGACCGGCACGATCCACCGTCCAGCCCGGACGGTGCCGGTCGTGGACACCGTCGGCGCGGGTGACGCCTTCGTGGCCGGGCTGCTCTCCGGCTGGCTCGACGGCGACGACGCGTCGGCCCGACTGGACCGGGCCGTCACCACCGGCGCGTTCGCGGTCGCCACCCGGGGCGACTGGGAGGGCCTGCCCGACCGGGCCGAACTGGCGCTGCTCGACCAGGACCCCGGCGGTACGGTCCGCTGACCAACCTTTGGAGGAGCACCATGGAGTTGACCGAGCCGACCGTCTGGAGCACCGACCGACTGGAGCTGGGTGAGGGCCTGCGCTGGGTCGACGACCGGCTGGTCCTCGTCGACCTGCTCGCCGGGCGGCTGCTGGAGACCGACGGCGACGCCCCGACCCCGCTGCGCCAGTTGCGCCGCCTCGACGTACCGCTCGGCGCGGTCGCCCCGGTGGTCGACCGACCCGGCGAATGGTTGGCCGCCGCCGGGACCGGCGTCACGGTGCTGCCCGCCACCGGCGACCCCCGGCCGGTGGCCGAGCTGGTCGCCGACGCAGCCGAGCCGACCCGCATGAACGACGCGGTCGCCGACCCGCACGGCCGCTTCTGGGCCGGCAGCATGACGTACGCGATGGTGCCCGGCGGTGGCACGCTGTTCCGCCTCACCCCGGGCGCCGAGCCGGTCCCCGCGGTGACCGGGCTGACCATCCCGAACGGGCCGGCGTTCGACGCGGCCGGCACCACCATGTACCTGGCCGACACCCCGCGTGGCGAGATCGACAGGTTCACCGTCGACCCCGCCACCGGGGCACTGAGCGGGCGGGAGCCCTTCGTGCGGCTGTCCCCCGCCGACGGGGGCCCGGACGGCATGACGCTCGACGCGGCCGGTCACCTCTGGATCGCGCTCTGGGGCGGCTCCGCGGTACGCCGTTACCGGCCCGACGGCACCCTCGACCGGGAGATCCGACTGCCGGCCACCCAGCCGGCCGGCATCTGCCTGGGCGGCCCCGACCTGCGCCGACTCTTCATCGGCACCGCGCGGGTGGGGCTGGACACGCCGGGCCCGGCGGACGGGGCACTGCTCGCGGTGGACGTCCCGGTCCCCGGCCTGCCCGCCGCGCCGGCCACCGCGGGCGGCTCTACCTGACCTCGTACGAGCACGACGCGGTGCTGCGTCGACTGCCGGACGGCGAGTACGAGACGGTGGTGCACGACCCCCGACTGCTCTGGCCGGACACCATGTCGGTGGCCACCGACGGGTACCTCTACGTCACCGCCAACCAACTGCACCGGCAGCCGCAGTACCAGCGGGGCCAGGACCTGCGGCGCAAGCCGTACGCGCTGTTCCGCACCCGCATCGACGCCGGCCCGGTGCTGCTGCGCCGCTGAGCACCCGCCGCCCGGCCCACCGTGTCCACCGCGCCACATGGGCACCGCGCCCACCATGATCATGATCAAGTGATGAGAAGTAGGTCTCCGGATCGTTTCCGACCTACTTTTCATCACTTGATCACTGCGCCGCAGGGCGCCGCCGGCCGTCAGGCGGTGGGCCGCAGTCGTCAGGCGACGGGCAGGGTGCGGTCCAGGAGGTCGAACAGGGCGGCCCAGTGCCGCTCGGTGGCCTTCTCGTCGTACGCCGGGGTGTCGGCCATGGTGTAGCCGTGGTGGGCGCCCGCGTACAGCTCGGAGCGGTAGCGCACCCCGGCGTCGTCGAGCGCCTTCTCCAGCGTGGCGATCTGCTCGGGCGTCATCGACTGGTCGGCGTCGGCGTGCCCGAAGTACAGCTCACCGATGATCGGGGCGACGCCCAGGTGTGGGCTGTCCGGCGCGTCGGTGACGATCCGCCCGCCGTGGAAGCTGGCGACCGCGGCGATGCGGTCCGGGTGCGCCTCGATGGCCCGCAGCGCGTTCGTGCCGCCCATGCAGTATCCGGTGATGGCGACCGGGCCCGGCTGGACGTCCTCGCGGGAGGCCAGGAAGTCCAGGTACGCGGCGGTGTCCCGACTGATCACCTCGGGGGTCAGCGCGCCGACCAGCGGCATGATCTTCTGGAAGAGGGCACCACGCTGGTCCGCCTCGGCGAGTCGGGACAGGTCGAACAGCGGGGCCCGACCGGCCCGGTAGAACAGGTGGGGCGTCAGCACCAGATAGCCGCGCTCGGCGATCCGCTCGGCCATCTCGACCAGGCGCGGGCGCGGCCCGAAGGCGTCCATGAAGAGCAGCACCGCCGGGAACGGGCCGTCCCCGTCCGGTCGGGTCAGGCTCGCGTCCGCCACTCCGTCGCTGGTCGGGATGTCCACCGTCGTCGTCAGCACTGTGCCTCCTCGTACGCCGATCTTGGGCCGTTGGGAACGTTACTCGCCGTGTCGGCGCTCCCGGCCGGCAGCCGCGTGAACGCAGCGTCAAGAAATGGCGGTGGCCCGTCGAAACGGCGTATCGACTGGTGCGCCGCCGCCGACCGGGTGGTGACGATGGGTCCATGAGTCCTTGGCGGATGACACGCTGGGAACGCGGCGGCCTGCCACCCGGCACCGAGCCGGCCAGCGACCCCGGTGAGCCCGCGACCGGATCCGACGCGTCGGAGCGGCGGCACGAGGCGCTCGTGAGCGTCCGGCTCGGCCCGTCCGCGCCCGGCAGTCGGCTTGTGGAGTACCTGCGGCACGAGCCGTGCGCCGTCGCGGCGTGGTGGATCGCCGCCGACGTCGACGCCGTGGTCCGCCTCTCGGCCGACAGCATCACCGTGCTGCACCGCGCCGTGGCCGACCTGCGCCTGCGCGCCGGCGTGGAGGTGGTGGAGGCCAACTACATCCTGCGCGCGCTCGACCTGACCACGGCGGCCGACCCACTCGCCGCAACTGACGCCCGGATGGGGTCCGCCGCATGAGCCGCCCCGGCGGTGCCCACCGGGTCGTGGTGGGGGTCGACAGGTCGTTCGCCGGGATGCAGGCGCTGCGCCGAGCGACGCAGCTGGCCCGCCGCGACGGCGCGCAGTTGGACGCGGTCCGCGCGTGGGTCTTCGCCCCGACGTGGCGGCCCGGCACCCTGACCTGGCGCTGGCAGGACGAGTGCGACCGGGCGGCACTGGTCTACCTGCGCAGCGTGTTCGACGCGGCGCTCGGTGGGGTCCCCCGGGACGTGACCGTGCGGCTGGTGGCGACCCAGGGGTACGCCGGGCAGGTGCTCGTCGACCACGCCTGCCGGGAGTCGGACCTGCTTGTCGTCGGCAGCCCGGAACGCGGCCGGTTCGGTCGGTCCCGTGGCCACGTCACCAGGTACTGCGTGACACACGCGGACGTGCCGGTCATCGCGGTGCCCGCGCCGTCCTGGGCGCGGGCCGCGACGATCCGCCGCTTCGCCCATGACCTCGAACGATTCAGCAGATGACCCGTCGCCGTGGCGGCGCCACTCTTCCGACACGTCTGGAAAGGACCGACCCGACCATGGACGAGGCCCCGATAATCTTCGCTGTCCCGGTGCGTGACCTGCCGGGACGGCTTGTGCGGACGGTGCGGACCGGTCGTTCGCCGCAGGGGCAACGGGTGGGCATCGCCTTCACCCGACCGGAGCTGCTTGTCGCCGCGATGGGCGCGGACCAGCCCTGGGAGGAGCTGTGCGAGGCCGCACTGCGGGGCATGCTGCGCCCGCTCGGCATCGACGTGATCCAGGTCGACCCGCTGCTTGTGGCACCACCGCTGGACCCGCAGACCGCCGCCCGACCGCAGACCGCCGCCCGACCGGCCGCTCAGGCGCGGACGAAGCGGACCGCGTCGGCGACCACGTAGCCGTCGGTGTCCTCGGTACGGATCAACACGCTGCCGTCGGTGCCCGCCGTGAACGGGTAGGTGCCGAGCGCCACCCACTGGCCGCCGGCCTGCCGCTGGTCGACGGTCCTGGTGACCAGCCCGCCGGCGTACGCGATGTCGACAGGCACGTTCGTCGCCCGGTTCGGGTGCCCGGTCCAGCGCAGGTGCACCGTCCACGACCCGGAGGCGGGCAGCGTCGGGCGGAACCGCAGCCGGTTGATCCCCTTGCCGACGTTGTCGTCGTGCTCGTAGTCCGGACCGTAGTAGCCGCCGGTGCTGGTGCTGCGCAGCCACGTCCCGGCCCGGGTGATCCCGGTGGTCGACGCGTTGTCGAGGATCACCTCGCTTGTGGAGCCCCACTCCAGCACCGCGCCGTCCTGTCGCAGTCGGGCCTGGAGAGCGGGCACCGAGACGGCCTGCACGGGGAGGTTCCCGGCGAGCGCCAGGGACGCCGCGGTGGCCGCCGCCTGCCCGAGGATCATGAACACGGGTTCCATCCGGATCGAGCCGTACGCGATGTGGCTCGCCGAGAGGCAGACCGGGACGAGCAGGTTGGCGCACTGCGCCTGGTGCGGAACGATCGAGCGGTAGCTCACCGGGTACGGCGACGGCACGCCGATCTGCACGTCACCCTCGTTGCGGACCTTGCCGTCGACCACCACCCGCTGACAGTTGTGCGAGTCCATCGTGTAGCTGGCCAGGCCCACCGAGTCGGCGGCGCGTATCCGGCCCCGGCAGTCGGCCTCGGTCATCACGTACGCGGAGACCATCCGTCGGGCCTCGCGGATGTAGAGCAGCGGTGGCCACCCGCCGGTGCCGGTGAACTCGTCCACCGGCAGCCCCCACCGGGCCGTCGAGTCGCGCACCGACGCGGGCAGTCGGCTGTCGTTCGCCAGGAACCACATCAACCCCTGCTGGTAGGTGCGGTGCTCGGCGATGATGCTCTCCCGTACCGCCCAACTGGCCGTCGGGTATGAGTAGTTGAAGCCGATGTTGTCGGTCGACACGGCACCGTTGTTGTTGGAGTCGGTCTTCCCGCCGCCGATCGAGTGGGTGGTGAAGTACGGTCCGGCGTAGCCGGCCTGGATGTGCCGCAGCAGCAGCTCGTACCGGATCGGGTCGTAACCGGACGGCTTGCCGAACGGGATCCGGTTGGTCGCCTGGGTCAGGCACATCCGGAAGCAGTACGCCTGGATCCGGTCGTCGCCGCTGCCCTGTGGGGCGAGCGGAGTGGCCGAGATGCCCGGCAGCAGACCGCTGGCCGGCGAGCCGGCCGTGACGTACGGGTCGACGGGGTAGGCGAACTGGTGGGTGTTGCGCGACTGCACCCCGTTGATCGTCTCGCCGTAGGTGTCGTTGGACTCCCGCCCGACGGTGAACCCGACCCCGGCCATGGCCAGCAGGTCGCCCTCGTAGGTGGCGTCGACGAACACCCCGCCCCGGTAGATCGACCCGTCCTCGGTGCGCAGCTCGGTGATCCGGTTGCCGGTACGGCCGATGCCGCTCAGTCGGGCGTCGACGACCACCGGAACGTCCGCCTCGGCGAGCATCTCGGCGAAGACGGCGGTGGCGACGTGCGGTTCGAAGGTCATCCGCAGGGGCGACGTCGGGGTGAGGGTTCCGCCGTGGTACTTCACGTACACCCGGCGGTAGAACTCGGCGGCCAGCCCGCCGATGGACGCCTGGACGCCGGTGTCGGTGGCGCCCAGCCCGGCGGTGCTCAACCCACCGACGTGGCCTGTGGGCTCCACCACCACCGCGGTGCGGCCGAGTCGGCGCATGGTGATCGCTGCGGCCAGCCCGCCGGAGGTGGCGCCGTAGACGACCAGGTCGGCGGTGGTGACGGCGGCTCGGGCGGGGTCGGCCCGGATCGGGTCGTCGAGGCTGGCCAGGACGAGGCCGGCGCCGCCGACTGTCAACAGCCGACGACGGGACAGGTGCAGGGACACGGCGGGGCTCCCGGGGGGTCACCGGTGGAGGGGACGGTCGCAGAAGCACGCCGCTGCCACTGCGAGCGAGATTCTTCAATCTCTGCCGGCGGGTGTCAACAGGTCACGGCCGGTAACGGTAGCCCATTCCCGGCTCGGTGATGAGGTGCCGGGGGCGGGCCGGGTCGTCCTCCAGCTTGCGTCGCAGCTGAGCCAGGTACTGCCGCAGGTAGTTGGTCTCGTTCTGGTATTCCGGCCCCCACACGTCCTGCAGGAGTTGGCGTTGACTGACCAGCTTGCCGGGGTGACGCAGCAGCTTCTCCAGCACGCTCCACTGGGTGGGGGTCAGCTTGACCTCGGTGCCGTCGTCCCTGCGCACGCTGTGGTCGGCCAGGTCGACGGTGTGCTGGCCGATGCGCAGCGCCGGCACCGACTCGCTCGGTGCGCCGAGGCGGCGGGTCACCGCGCGGATGCGCGCCAACAGCTCCTCGACCCCGAACGGCTTGGTGACGTAGTCGTCCGCCCCCGCGTCGAGCGCCGCGACCTTGTCCTCGCTGCCGGCCCGACCGGAGAGCACGATGATCGGCACGGTGGTCCACCCGCGCAGACCCCGGATCACCTCCACGCCGTCGATGTCTGGCAGGCCGAGGTCCAGCACCACCAGGTCGGGCGGGTGGCTCGCGGCGGCCTTCAGCGCGGCGGCCCCGGTGCCGGCGACGTCCACGTCGTACCTGCGGGCACGCAGGTTGATGCGCAGCGCCCGCAGGATCTGCGGTTCGTCGTCGACGACCAGGATGCGCGTCATTCCTGCGGCCCCTCCGAGCTGGTCTGCGCGGCCGGCAGCCGCAGCACCATGGTGAGCCCACCGCCCGGGGTGGTCTCCGGGGTGATGCTGCCACCCATCGCCTCGGCCAACCCACGGGACAGGGCAAGACCGAGACCGACGCCGGTCTGGTTGTCCCGGTCGCCGAGGCGTTGGAACGGCAGGAAGACGTGCTCCCACTGCTCCTCCGGGATGCCCGGCCCCCGGTCGATCACCCGCAGCTCGACCTGGCCGGCGTGGGCGCTCGCGGTGATCGTCGGCGGCTGACCCGGCGGGCTGTAGCGCAACGCGTTGGCGACGATGTTGACGAGCACCCGTTCCAGCAGGCCCGGGTCGGCGGTGGCGGCCGGCAGGTCGGCCGGGATGTCCGTGCCGACGGTCGCGGCCGCCGGGCCAAGTTCGTCGAGCGCCAGGGGTACGGCGTCCTCCAGCCCGATCGCGGTCGCCGAGATGCCGAGGACGCCCGCCTGGAGGCGGCTCATGTCCAGCAGGTTGCCGACCAGCCGGGCGAGGCGGTCCAGCGACTCCTCGGCGGTCTCCAGCAACTCCTCGCGGTCGGCCTCGTCGAACTCGATGTCGTGGCTGCGCAGGCTGGTCACCGCCGCCTTCGCCGACGCCAGCGGCGTACGCAGGTCGTGGCTGACCGCCGCGAGCAGCGCGGTGCGCATCCGGTCGGCGGCGGCGAGCGGCCGGGCGGTGGCCGCCTCCTCGGCGAGCCGTTCCTGGCGCAGCGCGACGGCGGCCTGGGCGGCGAACGCCTCGACGATCCGCCGGTCGGCGGCCTCCAGCCGTCGCCCGCTGAGCACGACGGTGATCCGCTCGTCGACAGGCACCGCCGTCTCCCCGCCGTCGGGCGTGCAGGCGGGCTGCTCGCCGACGCTCGCCACCACGCACCACGCGTGCTCCTCGCGGGCCCGCTCCGGACGCCCGCTCGCCTCCTCGGCCAGCTCCAGCACGCTCACGGCGCGCAGCCCGAAGGTCTCGCGGAGCTGGTCCAGCAGGGCGGGCAGTGGGCGTTCACCGCGCAGCACGCCACCGGCGACGGCGGCGAGGGTCTGCGCGTCGGCGGCGGCCCGAGCGGCCTCCCGGGTACGCCTGGCGGCCACGTCGACGATCCAGCTCACCGCCAGGGCCACCCCGACGAAGACGGCCAGGGCGAGCAGGTTGTCGGCCTCGGCGATGGTGAGCGTGCGGAAGGGCGGGGTGAAGAACCAGTTGAGCAGCAGCGAGCCGCCGAGCGCGGCGACCAGGGCCGGCCACACCCCGCCGACGAGCGCGACCCCGACCACCCCGGCGAGGAAGAGCAGGATGTCGTTCGTCAACGTCAGGTCGGGCAGGGTCCTCAGCAGCAGGGTGAGCAGCGGCATGCCAAGCACCGCCAGGCCGAAGCCGAGCAGCCGGCGGCGGCGGGACAGCGCCGCCGGCACGGCCGCCGCCCGACGGCCCTTGCCGGCCTGCTTGTGGGTGACGAGGTGGACGTCGATCGAGCCGGAGAGGGCGGTGGTGGTCACCCCGACACCCCTGGCGAAGATCTGCGCGAGTCGGCCCCGCCGGCTGGCGCCGAGCACCAGCTGGGTGGCGTTCACACCCTGGGCGAAGTCGAGCAGCGCGGCCGGCACGTCGGTGCCGAGCACCTGGTGGTACGTGCCACCCAGGCTCTCCACGAGCACGCGTTGGCGGGCCAGCTGGGCCGGGTCGGCACCGGCCAGGCCGTCGCTGCGGGCCACGTGCACGGCGAGCAGGTCGGCGCCCTTGCTGCGGGCGGCTACCCGGGCCGCCCGACGGATCAGCGTCTCGCCCTCCGGGCCGCCGGTCAGCGCCACCACGACCCGCTCCCGGGCCTCCCAGGTGGCGGCGATGCCCTGCTGGCTGCGGTAGCGGTCGAGCTGCTCGTCGACCTTGTCGGCAAGCCAGAGCAGCGCCAGTTCGCGCAGCGCGGTGAGGTTGCCGACCCGGAAGTAGTTGCCGAGCGCGGCGTCGATCTTGTCGGGCCGGTAGATGTTGCCGTGCGCCATTCGCCGGCGCAGCGCCTCCGGGGTCATGTCGACGAGCTCGACCTGCTCGGCGGCGCGGACGATCTCGTCCGGCACGGTCTCCCGCTGGGTGGTGCCGGTGATCTGCGCGACGACGTCGTTCACCGACTCCAGGTGCTGCACGTTGACCGTGGACAGTACGTCGATCCCCGCGTCGAGCAGCTCCTGGACGTCCTGCCAGCGCTTGTCGTGCCGGGAACCGGGCACGTTCGTGTGCGCCAGCTCGTCGACGATCGCGATCTCGGGCCGGCGGGCCAGCACCGCGTCCAGGTCCATCTCGGTGAACTCGGCACCCCGGTAGTCCATGCTCCGGCGGGGCACCTGCTCCAGGTCGCCGAGCATCGCGGCGGTGTGCTGCCGGCCGTGGGTCTCCACGAAGCCGATCACCACGTCGGTGCCGCGCGCGGCGCGCCGCTGGGCCTCCTCCAACATGGCGTACGTCTTGCCGACGCCCGGGGCGGCTCCGAGGTAGATGCGCAGTTCTCCGCGTGGCACGGGAACATCCTCCCTGCTCAGATCGGCGGGCGGGGCCGTGCCCGGTGGACACGGCCCCGCCCGCGGTGTGCTCAGCGCGCGGCGAACTGCTTGTCGAGGGCGAGGTTGAGTTCCAGCACGTTGACGCCGGGCTCACCCATGAATCCGAGCGCCCGCCCGTCGGTGTGCTCCTCGACCAGCTTGCGCACCGCCGCCGGGTCCGCGCCGCGCTCGCGCGCGACCCGGTTCACCTGAAGTTCGGCGTACGCCGGGCTGATCTGCGGGTCGAGACCGCTGGCGCTTGCGGTGACCGCGTCGGCGGGTACTGCGGGGTCGGCGGGCGCGTCGCCCCGGATCGGGGTGACCACCCCGCCAGCGGCCACGTAGTCCTCGCCGGGCTTGGCCAGCTCCACCGGCACCCCCTGGTACTCGGCGACGAACGGTGTCGCCGGGGCGGCCTGGTTGACGCTTACCACCCGGGTGACCGTGCCGGTCAGACCGTCGGCGTGGAAGACCGCGAGCACCGCGCCCACCCCGTCGTCGGTGCAGTACGGACGCCGGCCGTCGACCCCGTTGAGTTCGCCGACGGACTTGCTGCGACCGCAGACCTGGGTGAGCAGGCTCTCGCTGGACTCCTCCGGGTCGGTGGCGATGGTGTCGACGACGCTCTCCGGGCCCAGGTTGCTTGCCGAGGTGGAGGTCGGGTCGTAGCCGTCGCCGGCGGCCGAGGGGCGGGACTGGAAGTACCGGGCGACCGGGTTGCCGTCCGCGTCGGTGAAGGACTGGCCGATCAGCGCGCTGCCGACGGTGTTGCCGCCCACGGTGATCAGCGAGCCGTCGGCCCTGTGGTTGAGGCCGGGCAGTTGGCCGAGCGCTACCAGGGCCAGCGGGTAGACCAGGCCGAGCAGCACCGTGAAGACGAGTACGGCGCGCAGCGCGGCGAGGTGTTGGGCGATCCAGGTGGGTAGACGCATCACGAAATCCCCGGGAAGAACTGGATGATCAGGTCGATGAGCTTGATCCCGATGAACGGCACGATGATGCCGCCCAGGCCGTACACCAGGAGGTTGCGGCTGAGCAGCTTCGACGCGGCGGCCGGCCGGTACCGCACGCCGCGCAGGGCGAGCGGGATCAGCGCGATGATCACCAGGGCGTTGAAGATGACTGCGGACAGGATCGCCGACTCCGGGCTGGCCAGGCGCATGATGTTCAGCGCGTCCAGGCTCGGGTAGAGGCCGGCGAACATGGCCGGGATGATCGCGAAGTACTTCGCGATGTCGTTGGAGATGCTGAACGTGGTGAGCGCGCCGCGAGTGATCAGCAACTGCTTGCCGATCTCCACGATCTCGATCAGCTTGGTCGGGTCGGAGTCGAGGTCGACCATGTTGCCGGCCTCCTTCGCGGCCGACGTGCCGGTGTTCATGGCCACCCCGACGTCGGCCTGGGCGAGCGCCGGTGCGTCGTTGGTGCCGTCACCGGTCATCGCGACCAGCCGGCCGCCCTCCTGCTCCCGCTTGATCAGCGCGAGCTTGTCCTCCGGCGTCGCCTCGGCCAGGAAGTCGTCCACCCCGGCCTCGTCGGCGATCGCCTTGGCGGTACGCGGGTTGTCGCCGGTGATCATCACGGTCCGGATGCCCATCCGGCGCATCTCGTCGAACCGCTCCCGCATCCCGGACTTGACCACGTCCTTGAGGTGGATGACGCCCAGCGCGCGGGCGGGCTCACCGTCGACGTGCTCGGCGACGACGAGCGGGGTGCCGCCGGTGCCGCTGATCGCGTCCACGATCTCGCCGACCTGCTCGGTCGGGTGGCCGCCGTTCTCCCGTACCCACTTCATCACCGCGGCGGCGGCGCCCTTGCGGACCCGACGGGCCGTGCCCACCGCGCCGCCGTCCACGCTGGCGTCCGGGGTCAGGTCGACGCCGCTCATCCGGGTCTGCGCGGTGAACGGTACGAAGGTGGCGTGTGGCATCACGCCGGGCTCGCGCTCGCGCAGCCCGAACTCGTTCTTCGCCAGGACGACCACCGAGCGCCCCTCCGGGGTCTCGTCGGCCAGGCTGGACAACTGCGCGGCGTCGGCAACCGTCGCGGCGTCGACCCCCTCGACCGGTACGAACTCGGCGGCCTGCCGGTTGCCGAGCGTGATGGTGCCGGTCTTGTCCAGCAGCAGGGTGTTGACGTCGCCGGCCGCCTCGACGGCCCGCCCGCTCATGGCCAGCACGTTGCGCTGGACGAGGCGGTCCATGCCGGCGATGCCGATGGCGGAGAGCAGTGCGCCGATGGTGGTGGGGATCAGGCAGACAAGCAGCGAGACCAGCACGACGCCTGTCACACCGGAGCCGGTGATCGCCCCGCTGTCCGGTGCCGCCGCCTGGTACGCCTTGGAGAAGATGGCGAGCGGCTGGAGGGTGACCACCGCCAGCAGGAAGATGACCGTGAGCGCGGCGAGCAGGATGTTCAGCGCGATCTCGTTCGGCGTCTTCTGCCGGTTGGCACCCTCGACCAGGGCGATCATCCGGTCGATGAAGCTCTCCCCCGGCTTCTGGGTGATCTTCACGATGATCTGGTCGGAGAGCACCTTCGTGCCGCCGGTGACCGCGCTGCGGTCGCCACCGGACTCCCGGATGACCGGGGCCGACTCGCCGGTGATGGCCGACTCGTCGACGCTTGCGATGCCCTCGACGATGTCGCCGTCGCCGGGCACGATGCCACCGGCCTCGATCAGCACGATGTCGCCCTGCCGCAGCTCCGGGGCGGGCACCGCCTCGTCGCGGTAGGTGTTGGCCCGTGCGCCCGGCTTCCAGTCGATCAGCCGGGTGGCGATGGTGTCCTTCTTGGCCTGCCGCAGCGTCGCGGCCTGGGCCTTGCCCCGCCCCTCGGCGACCGCCTCGGCGAGGTTGGCGAAGACCACAGTCAGCCAGAGCCAGATGGTGATCGCCCAGGCGAACACCGACGGGTCGGTCAGCGCCAGGACGGTGGTGAAGGCCGCACCGACCTCCACGATCAACATCACCGGGTTGCGCCACATCGTGGCGGGGTTGAGCTTGCGTACCGCGTCCGGCAGGGACCGGACCAACTGCTTGGGGTCGAGCAGGCCCCCGCCGATCCGGTTGCCCTGGGTGGCGGGCGTACCGGGGAGCTGCTCTGTCGGGGCGGACGTGACGGACATGTCCTCGTTCCTCATGATGGTCAGAGCCCCTCTGCCAGCGGGCCGAGCGCGAGCGCGGGCAGGAAGGTCAGCGCGACGAGGACCACCGTGACGCCGACGACCATGCCGATGAACAGCGGTCGGTGGGTCGGCAGGGTGCCCTCGGACGCGGGGGTGGGTGCCTGGCGGGCCAGCGAGCCGGCCAACGCGAGCACGAAGATGAGCGGCAGGAACCGGCCCAGCAGCATGCACAACCCCAGCGCCGTGTCCCACCAGGTGGTGTTGACGGTGATGCCGCCGAAGGCCGAGCCGTTGTTGTTGCTGGCCGAGGTGAACGCGTACAGCACCTCGGAGAGGCCGTGCGGGCCGACGTTGAGCGCCGTGGCGTTGTTGCCGGTGGCGAACGCCGCCGCCGTACCGACGAGCACCAGGATCGGCGTGATCAGGAAGTACAGCGAGGCGAACTTGATCTCACGCGACCCGATCTTCTTGCCCAGGTACTCGGGCGTGCGGCCCACCATCA
This sequence comes from Micromonospora sp. NPDC003944, assembly GCF_053605225.1. NCBI lineage: Bacteria > Bacillati > Actinomycetota > Actinomycetes > Micromonosporales > Micromonosporaceae > Micromonospora > Micromonospora sp. NPDC003944. The sequence continues at coordinate 91,583 of NZ_JBSGIV010000003.1, read as the reverse complement.
GCCCGGCCACGAAGACCGTGATCACCGCGAGGATGAGCAGGCCGTAGAGCCCTGAACCGGTACCGCCCGGCGCGACCTCGCCGAGCATCATGTTGACCATGGTCATCATGCCGCCGAGCGAGGTGAACGAGTCGTGGAAGGAGTTCACCGCACCTGTCGAGGTGAGCGTGGTGGCGGCGGCGAAGGTGGCCGAGTTCGACACGTCGAACCGCACCTCCTTGCCCTCCATCGCCGCGCCGACCGCCTGCGGCACCGTGCCGTGGCCGGCCAGCTCGAAGATGTTGGTGATGGCGACGCTGAGGAACGCGAGGATGCCCATCACCGCGGCGATGGCGTAGCCCTGCCGGTTCTGCCCGACCATCCGGCCGAAGACCCGGGGCAGGCTGAACGGGATCAGGAAGATCAGGAAGATCTGGAGCCAGTTCGTCCAGGTGGTGGGGTTCTCGAACGGGTGCGCGCTGTTGACGTTGTAGAAGCCGCCACCGTTGGTGCCCAGCTCCTTGATCACTTCCTGGCTGGCGACCGGACCGCCGGTGATGGTCTGGGTGCCACCGGTGAGCGTGCTCACGTCGGTGCCGCCGGACAGGTTCTGCACAACCCCGCCGATCATCAGCGCGATCGCGCCGAGCACCGCGATCGGCAGCAGGATCCGCAGCGTGATCCGGGTCAGGTCGACCCAGAAGTTGCCGAGCTGCCCGGTACGGCTGCGCGCGAAGCCGCGTACCAACGCGACCGCCACCGCGATGCCGACCGCCGCCGAGACGAAGTTCTGCACGGCCAGACCGGCCATCTGCACCAGATGGCCCATGGTCGACTCACCCGAGTACGACTGCCAGTTGGTGTTGGTCACGAACGACACTGCCGTGTTCCACGCGCCGTGCGGCACCACCGGGTCGAACCCCAGCGACAGCCACAGGTGGTTCTGCACCCGCTGGAACAGGTACAGGAACAGGATCGAGACCGCGGAGAACGCCAGCACGCTGCGGGCGTACACGCCCCACGTCTGCTCGGCGGCCGGGTTGACCCCGACCAGTCGGAAGATCCCCCGCTCGACCCGCGACTGCCGGGTGCCGGAGACCGCCCGGAACATGTAGTCGCCGAACGGTTTGTAGACGGCGACGAGGGCCGCCACAAGCGTCACGATGAAGATGACGCCCGCTGTTGTCATGGTCATCAGAAGCGCTCCGGGAACAGCAGGGCGAACACCAGGAACGCGCCCAGGACGATCGCGAGCACCAGACCGACGGCGTTTACCGCGTTCACAGCTTCTCCACCGCCCGGACCACCAGGGCGAGCACTGCGAACAGCGCCACCGTCAGGACCACGAACACCACGTCAGACACGCTGACTCCTCATAGCGGAAAGGTTCGTCGCGACCGCCTTCCGATCGCGCCGGGCAATCAAAGCCCCACCACCCGCCGGACGGCAGGGGTCATAACGCGACCATGACGGCGGCGAACCCTTTCTTGACGTGGTTTTCACACAGGCACCCTGAACAGGTGAAATGGGGCACAGAACCCCCGCGCGGTCCGCGCGGTCAGGACTGGTTGTCCGCCCTTTGCTCTGCACCTGCGGAGGCACCAGCTACAGAGCGTGAGTGTCGCCTCCGCGGGTGCAGAGCAAAGGGCACGCGAGAGGCATGCGCGACCCGGATGGGGTGGCGCATGGGTGGCGGGAGCGGAGGTGCGAGGCCGGGTCAGACCGGGCGGCGGGCCACCAGAACGTCTCGCATGATCGACTGGTCCACCCGGTGCCGCAGCGCGCGGTAGGGCTCGTCGTCGACCACTGTCAGTCCCGCGTCGGCCAGCGCCGCCGCGGCGTCGTCGCGGCTGGCGACATGGGTGTTCCAGGAGATCCCGAGCGCACCGCCGGGGCGCAGCAACCGGGCCCAGACCGGCGCGGCGTCCGCGAGCAACGCCAGCGGGTCGCGCGCCAAACCTCGATCGGCGGTACGACTGCCGTGCTGTACGCCGTACGGCGCGTCGGCCACGACCAGGTCCACGGTCTCCGGGCGGAAGAACTCCGCCGACCGGGCGGTGTCGGCGTTGACCACGTCCAGCAACTGCGTCTGGCCGGCCTTGTGCTCCTCGCGGGTCGCCGCCAGCTCGATCCGCACCCGTCGCCCGACCACCTTGCGCTCCCGCCGCACCGGCCCCGACTCCAGCACCCGGTGCTTGACCCGCTTCTGCTTGAGCCAGGTGGTGATGAACGCCCGGTACGCCTCGACGTCCTTCTGGTCGCGCTCGATCCCGGCGGCGTCGAAGCCGTACATCAGTGCCTGGTTGAGGGTGGTGCCCCGACCGCAGAGCGGGTCCAGAACCCGGAACCGGCGGCTGGTCATCTCGGTGGCCCAGTCCGAGGCGAGCAGGGTGACGTTGAGCAGCAGCTTGGTGAACTGCTCATTGGTCTTGCCCGGGTACTTCTGGATGGTGAGCAGGTCGTCGTCGTAGCGATCCAGCCGGCGCCACTCGATCGGCCGCAGCAGCTCACCGACGATCTCGAAGAGCGCGTACCCGGCGGAGAGGTTGCCCAGGACGGCCAGGTCCCGCTCGGTCAAACCGTCGCCACCGAAGGTGACGTAGGAAGCCCCTCCGACAACCTCGGTGTCCAGCTCGCCGATCCGGCCCTCGAGCGCCGAGCGGCCGAAGATCTCCAGCTCGGCGCGGGTGAGGTCGACGGCGGCGCGGGCGTACACCCGGTTGGTGGCGGGCAGGATGAGCAGGCCGTAACGCGTCATGATCCGGCGAGTATTCCACAACCAGTCACGGTCGCCGGGAACCGGAGCGGCCGCCGGAGCGACTACCGATACATGGGGTGTGAGCAGTGGCGGGAGGTCCTGTCCGCGCAGCTGGACGGGGAGGAGACCGCCGCCGAACTGACGGCGGTGCAGGGGCACCTCGACGGGTGCGCCGAGTGCCGGGCCTGGTTCACGCAGGCCGCGGCGGTGACCCGTCGGGTTCGTACCCGATTGGTCGTTGAGGTGCCCGACCGCACGGCGGCGATCCTTGCCGCCACCGCGGCGGCGCCGGCCCGTCCGTCGTGGTGGCGGCGCGTGACCGGGCGAGGTCGGCTGGTGTCCGGGCCGCGCCCGGCGCGCGGGCGTGGTGGTGCGGTCGCCGGCCTGCGTGCGGTGTTCGGGCGCGGCCCGCTCGTCGTCGGCCTGCGGTCGGCGCTCGGGCTGCTCGGCGCGGTGCAACTGGTGCTCGGCCTGGCCCAGGTGGGCCGGGGCGCGACCGCCGACCACCTGCACCCCACCGGCCAGCACCTGTGGCACGAGTCAGCGGCGTGGAATGTCGCCGTGGGCGCGGGCTTCCTGTTCGTGGCGGTGCGCCGCAGCCCGCCCGCCGGGCTGCTGCCGATGCTCAGCGCGTTCGTCGGCACGCTGCTGCTGCTGTCGGTCAACGACCTGGCCACCGGATCGGTGGGTGGGGAACGACTGATCAGTCACGGCTTCCTGGTGGTCGGCTACCTGATCACCGTGCTGCTGTCCCGGCCCGGTCTGCGCCCAGGCGGGCCGGCACCGCAGCGGCAACCGACACCGTCCCGCTGGCGGTTCGGGGCCGACGAGGTGGACCGGCCGCTGCGGGTGGTGGGCCCCGAGTCCTACCCGGCCCAGGCCGCCGACAGGTACGCCGCCCCGGCAGCGCACACCGGCCCGGCCGACGAACGCCGCGCCGCCTGAGCGGCGCACGCCCTCACCCGTCGGCGCTCAGCTCTCTGGGCGTGCCGGCCCGTCGGCGAGGATCTGCGGCACGACCTGTTCGACAATCGTCAACAGGGTGGTGCTGAGCAGCAGGTGCACCTGGGGCCGGGTCAACGCGCCACGCTGGAGCCACTCCCGGGCGGTCGACGTCGCCAGCCCGCAGTACGCCCGGACCATGCCGCGCAACTCCTCGTGGTGCTCGGCCTCGCCGGCCAGCCCGACGGCGACAAGCATGCGGTCCGCGGCGACCTCCTCGGCCTCGGCGAGCACCCGCTCCACGTCGGCGTCGCCGCCCATCCCCCGGGCGGTGACCGCCGCCAGCCACGAGGTGCTGTGCCGGGACACCACGTCGAGGAACCAGCTGACGCTGGCATCGACCCGGGTCCGCAGATCACCCTTGGGCAGCCGCTCGACGGCCACCTCGGGGATGGTCACCATGACCCGGACGGCCTCCAGGTAGAGGTCCTTCTTCGCACCGAAGTAGTGGTTGACCAGGCCACGGGCGACACCCGCCGCACGGGCCACGTCGGTGGTCGACACGTCCGCGTACGGGCGCTCGCCGAAGAGCCGGACCGCACAGGCCAGGATCTGGCCGCGCCGGGCGTCCGGCTCCAAACGGCGGCGGCGCGGGGCCGTCTCGACACTCATCTGCCCGACCCTATCGACAGCTCACCGGTCAGCCACCGTTCCGCACCTCGATCGCCGAAGCCGGCCACGCCACACGCTCACCTCCTTGATCTTGGCTCACCATGGGGCGGGCGGCTTATTGACAGGTTGCCAACAGGGCGCGAGGGTGGTGCACATGTCGACGCCCGACGGTCCCCCCGCACCCTGGCGCGAGCCGGAACACGACGACCTGGCCGAGCTGGCCCGGGCGTTCTTCACCAAGGAGGTGCTGCCGCACGCCGAGCGGCTGTCGGCGCAGGGTCATCCGGACCGCGAGCACTACCGGCGCGCCGGCGAGCTGGGGTTGCTCGGCCTGTCGGTCCCGGAGGAGTACGGCGGTGGGGGCGGCGGGTTCACCCACGAGGCGGTGCTGCTGCACGAGCAGGCGTACACCGGGGAGAGCAGCCTCGGGCTGGCCGTGCACAGTGGGATCGTCACCGGCTACCTGGCCGCGTACGGCAGCGAGGAGCAGAAGCGGCGCTGGCTGCCCGGCCTGTGCAGTGGTGAGCTGGTCGGCGCTATCGCGATGACCGAGCCGGACGGTGGCTCCGACCTGCAGGCGATGCGGACCCGGGCGGTCCGCGACGGTGACGACTATCTGGTCACCGGCGCGAAGACGTTCATCACCAACGGCGGCCTGGCCGATCTGGTCATCGTGGCCGCGAAGACCGACCCCGAGCAGCGGGCGGCCGGGGTCTCGTTGCTGGTCTGCGAGGTGGGCGGCGACCCGGAGGGCTTCCGCCGGGGGCGCCTGCTGTCCAAGATCGGCCTGCACGCCAACGACACGGCAGAGCTGTTCTTCGACGAACTCCGGGTGCCGGCGGCGAACCTGCTCGGGGGCACCGAGGGGCTGGGCTTCGTCCAGCTCATGCAGCAACTCCCGCAGGAACGGCTTGTCATCGGCGTCGGCGCGGTCGCGGCCATGGAGCGGGCGGTCGCGCTGACCGTGGCGTACGCCAAGGAGCGCACCGCCTTCGGCAAGACCCTGATGGGTCACCAGAACACCCGGATGGTGCTCGCGGAGTGCGCCACCCGCGCCCGGGTCAGCCGGGTCTTCCTGGACGACTGCATCGTCCGGCACACGCGTGGCGACCTGGACGTGGCCACCGCGGCGATGGCGAAGTCATGGCTCACCGACGGGCAGTGCGAGGTCGTCGACAGGTGCCTTCAGCTCTTCGGCGGTTACGGCTACACGACCGAGTACCCGATCGCCCGGATGTACGCCGACGCCCGGGTCCAGAAGATCTACGGCGGCACCAACGAGATCATGAAGGAGTTGATCGCCCGTGCTCTCTGAGGCGTACGTCTATGACGCGGTCCGCACCCCGCGCGGACGCGGCCGGGACACCGGCGCGCTGCACGGGGTCAAACCGATCTCCCTGGTCGTCGGCCTGATCGACGCGTTGCGGGAGCGCAACCCCGGCCTGGACGTGGGCCGGTTGGAGGACCTGCTGCTCGGCATCGTGACCCCGGTCGGCGAGCAGGGCGGCGACCTGGCGCGGGCCGCCGCGCTGCTGGCCGGGCTGCCCGAGCAGGTGGGCGGGGTGCAGCTCAACAGGTTCTGCGCCTCCGGGTTGGAGGCGGTCAACTCGGCCGCCGCGCGGATCCGCTCCGGCTGGGAGCATCTGCTGCTCGCCGGCGGGGTCGAGTCGATGTCCCGGGTGCCGATGGGCTCCGACGGCGCGGCCTGGGCCACCGACCCGCAGACCGCGCTTGCCACGTCGTTCGTGCCGCAGGGCGTCAGCGCCGACCTGATCGCCACGCTCGAGGGCTTCACCCGCGACGACGTGGACGGCTACGCGCTGCGGTCCCAGGAACGGGCCGCCAAGGCGTGGGCCGGCGGGTACTTCAGCCGGTCGGTGGTGCCGGTCCGCGACGGCAACGGACTGGACATCCTCACCGCCGACGAGCACCCGCGCCCGGAGACCACCCGGGAGGCGCTGGCCCGGCTCACCCCGTCCTTCGCCATCATCGGCGAGGCGGCCGGCTTCGACGCGGTCGCGTTGCAGAAGTTCCACTGGTTGGAGGCGATCGAGCACGTCCACCACGCGGGCAACTCGTCCGGCATCGTGGACGGCGCCGCGCTGGTGCTGATCGGCTCGGGCGACGTCGGCCGCGACCTCGGCCTCACCCCGCGCGCCCGGATCGTCGGCGCGGCCGTCACCGGCGCGGACCCCACGCTGATGTTGACCGGCCCGATCCCGGCCACCCGCAAGGCGCTCGCCGTCGCCGGGCTGACGGTCGACGACATCGACCTGTTCGAGATCAACGAGGCGTTCGCCGCCGTGGTGCTCAAGTACGTCCGCGACCTGGGCCTCGACCCGGAACGGGTGAACGTCAACGGCGGCGCGATAGCGCTCGGCCACCCGCTCGGCGCGACCGGAGCGATGTTGCTCGGCACCGCGTTGGACGAGTTGGAGCGCCGCGACCTGCGCCGCGCCGTGGTGACCCTCTGCATCGGCGGCGGCATGGGCGTCGCCACCGTTCTCGAGCGCTGCTGACCCGGAGGACGACAATGACCGACACCATCCGGTACGACCGCGGCGCCGACGGCATCGTCACACTCACCCTGGACGACCCCACCCAGTCGGCGAACACCATGAACCGGGCGTACGCCGCCTCGATGAGCGCGGTGCTCGACCGACTGGAGGCCGAGCCCGACCTCGTCGGGGTCGTCGTGACGAGCGCGAAGTCGACGTTCTTCGCCGGTGGCGACCTGCCCGAGATGATCCGGGCCACCCGCGCCGACGCGCCCGCGCTGGCCGACCTGCTCGGCACCATCAAGCGGGACCTGCGTCGCCTGGAGACGCTGGGCCGCCCGGTGGTCGCGGCGGTCAACGGCTCCGCGCTCGGCGGTGGTCTGGAGATCGCGCTCGCCTGCCACCACCGGATCGCGCTCGACCGGCCCGACAGTCGGCTCGGGCTGCCCGAGGTGACGCTGGGGCTGCTGCCCGGAGCGGGCGGGGTCACCCGGACGGTCCGGATGCTCGGTCTGGCCGGCGCGCTGACCACGGTGCTGCTCACCGGCCGGCGGATGCGTCCGGCCGACGCCCTGGCCGCCGGGCTTGTCGACGAGGTGGTCGCCACGCCGACCGAGCTGCTGGAGCACGCCCGGGCCTGGATCGCCGCCAACCCGCACCCGGCCCAGCCGTGGGACCGGCCGGACTACCGGATGCCGGGCGGCACCCCGGCCAGCCGGTCACTAGCCGCACAACTGCCCGCCTTCCCGGCGACGCTGCGCAAGCAGCTCAAGGGCGCCCGGCTGCCCGCGCCCGAGGCGATCCTTGCCGCCGCCGTCGAGGGCGCACAGGTCGACCTGGAGACCGCCCTCACCGTGGAGACCCGACACCTGATCGGCCTGCTCACCGGGCAGGTCGCCAAGAACATGATCGGTGCCTTCTTCTTCGACCTGAAGGCCGTCAACGGTGGCGCGGCCCGGCCGTCCGACGTGGACGCCCCACCGGTACGCCGGGTGGCGGTGCTCGGGGCCGGCATGATGGGCGCGGGCATTGCGTACGCCTGCGCCAGCGCCGGGCTGGACGTCGTGGTCAAGGACGTCACGCCGGAGGCCGCCGGCCGGGCCCGGGAGCACGCCGAGCGGTTGCTGGCCCGCGCCGTCCGCAAGGGTCGCTCGACCGAGGCGGACGCCGGCGCCGTGCTGGACCGGATCACCACCACCGATCGGGTGGACGCCCTGGCCGGCTGCGACGCGGTCATCGAGGCGGTCTTCGAGGACCCGGCCCTGAAACAGCAGGTCTTCGCCGAGGTCCTGCCCGTGCTGGCACCCGACGCATTGCTCGCCTCCAACACCTCCACTCTGCCGATCACCGGGCTGGCCGCCGGAGTGGACCGGCCGGCGGACTTCATCGGCATGCACTTCTTCTCGCCGGTGGACCGGATGCCGTTGCTGGAGATCGTGGTGGGCGAGCGGACCGGGGACGTGGCGCTGGCTCGGGCGTTCGACCTGGGCCGACGCATCGGCAAGACACCGATCGTGGTCAACGATGGTCGGGGCTTCTTCACCAGCCGGGTGATCGGCCGGTTCATCGACGAGGCGGTCGGCATGGTCGCCGAGGGTGTCCCCGCCGCATCTGTGGAGCAGGCAGCCCTTCAGGCCGGCTACCCGACCGGGCCACTGGCGCTTGCCGACGAGGTCAGCCTCACGCTGATCCAGCGGATCCGCCGGCAGTTCGAGGCGGCAAGCGAGGAGTTCCGACCTCTGCCGGCACACCGCCTGGTGGACGAGCTTGTCGACGCGTACGACCGCCCGGGGCGGGCGGCCGGTCGCGGCTTCTACTCCTACGACGACGGCACCCGGGGCCGGCTCTGGCCCGGCCTCGCCGACCTGACCGCCGAGGCGGGTCGGGCGGTGCCGTTCACCGACCTCCAGGAGCGGATGCTCTTCGCCGAGGCGCTCGACGCGCTGCGCTGCCTCGACGAGGGGGTGCTGCGTACCGAGACCGACGCCAACATCGGTTCGATCTTCGGCATCGGCTTCCCCGCGTGGACCGGGCGGGGTGATCCGCTACGTCCGGCAGTACGCGGGCGGTCCGTCCGGCTTCGCGGCCCGCGCCACCGAGCTGGCCGACCGCTACGGCGACCGGTTCACGCCGCCCGCAGATCTGGTGGACCGGCTCGCCGCCCGCCCCGCCGAGCCCGCCGGCGTCTCCTGATGGCGTCGCCTGTAGATCCAGACGCGCCGACGCGTGCCGGGTCGGGCACACCGGCGCGCGGTGGGCCGCTCGCCGGGGTGCGGGTGGTCGAGCTGGCCAGCCTCGCCCCGGCGCCGTTCGGCTGCATGGTGCTCGCCGACCTCGGCGCGGACGTCGTACGGGTGGACCGGCCGGGCGCTCCGGGTGCGGGCCGGCTGGCCGCGCCGACGAGCGGGCCGTTGCAGCGCGGACGGCGGGTCACCACGCTGGACCTGAAGTCCCCGGGCGGGGTGGCGGACCTGCTGCGCCTCGTCGAGCGGGCCGACGTGCTCGTCGAGGCGTACCGGCCGGGGGTGGCGGAGCGGCTCGGCTTCGGGCCGGAGGTGTGCCAGGCCCGCAACCCCCGACTCGTGTACGCGCGGATGACCGGCTGGGGTCAGGACGGCCCGCTGGCAGCCCGGGCCGGGCACGACATCGACTACATCGCGGTGGCCGGGGCGTTGGAGCCGCTGGGGCGGGCCGGCGAGCGCCCGTACGCGCCGATGAACCTGCTCGCCGACTTCGGTGGCGGCGGAATGCTGCTCGCCGTCGGTGTGCTCGCCGCGCTGCTGGAGCGGGAACGCTCCGGCCTCGGCCAGGTGGTCGACGCGGCGATGGTGGACGGCTCGGCCCTGCTCACCTCGTTCCTGCACGGGCTGCTCGGCACCGGCCTGTGGGCCGCCCCCCGTGGGCGCAACGTGTTCGACGGCGGGGCGCCGTTCTACGACACCTACGCCACCTCCGACGGTGGATTCATGGCCGTCGGCGCGATGGAACCGGCCTTCTACGCCGTACTCCTTGCCGGCCTGGACCTTGCCGACGACCCGGACCTGCCGGCCCAGTACGACCCGAGCGGCTGGGACGAGTTGCGCCGCCGGTTCGCCGAGCGGTTCGCCGAGCGCACCCGGGACGAGTGGACGGCGGTCTTCGCCGACCTGGACGCCTGCGTCGCGCCGGTGCTCGCCCCCGGTGAGGCGCATGAGCACCCGCACAACGCCGCCCGGGGCACGTTCGTCGAGGTGGACGGCGAGGTCCAGCCGGCCCCCGCACCACGCTTCGCCCGCACCCCGACCGCACGCCCCACCCCAGCACCGAACCCCGACCAGGACGCCCTACCGATCGAGGAGATCCTGCCCGGCTGGCCGCAGCGCACCCCACCGCGATGATCAAGAGGTTTGCGTCAAGGATCCGTCCTCTGGTGACGCAAACCTCTTGATCACCACCTCGGGGGCGGGGGTGGGGGTGGGGGTGGCGGTGGGGTGGGGGTGGGGTGGGGTGGGGGCGCGCGGAGGGCCATGTGCCCGTTTCGCGACTCCCGGATGCCGCGCGGCATGATCATGCAGCCTGGAGGCAGCGACAGCCAGATCCCGAGGAGGAGGTGCCCGTGCCGGACGCGGACGAACTCGTCGCCAACGCGCTCGCGGCGGTGCGCGGCACTGACGTACGGCAGGCCGAACGGCAGCTGGACCACTTGATGGTCGGCACGGGCGCCGCGGACGGCACCACGGCGGTGGACGCGGCGTTGCTGCGTCACCTGGTCCGCGGTCTGGAACGGCTGTGGCCACGCGGTTGGCAGCCTGTCGACGTGGACCGGATCACCGCTCGTCGACTCGGCGCCAGCGCGGCCCGGCTGGTCCGCGACGCGATGGCCGCCCAGCGGCGCGGCCAGGCCGAGCCGGTCCCCGCCTGGTGGGACGACCAGCTCCGCGAGCTGGGGGTGACCGTGGGCGGAGCCGACGGAAACATGCTGACCGGCTGGGCCACCCGGGACGGTCTGGACCGGGTTGATGCGCTCCGCGCGGCCGTGGACACCATCGCGCTGCTGGAGAGCCTGCCGCCGATCGCGGTGCTGCGCCCGCCGCCGGGCGTGGCCGGGGCGGCGCTGCCTCGCACGGCGGGCACCGCTCGCAGCGGCTCGCCGATGTTGGACCGGGTACGCGCGCTGCTGGCCAAGGCCGAGTCGACCACCTTCCCGGCGGAGGCGGAGGCGCTGACCGGGAAGGCCCAGGAGCTGATCGCCAGGCACAGCATCGACGAGGCGCTGCTGGCTGCCGGGTCGGAGCGCGGGGACCTGCCCGGCGGGGTGCGCCTGGGCACCGACAGCCCGTACGCGGGCGCGAAGGCGCTGCTGGTGCAGGAGGTGGCGGCGGCGAACAGGTGCGAGGCGGTCTGGTCCGACGATCTCGGCTTCACCACGGTGCTGGGCTGGCCGGCCGATCTGGTGGCGGTGGAGTTGCTCTACACGTCACTGTTGGTGCAGGCGACGGCGGCGATGCTGCGGGGGCGTGCCGAGCGCCGGCCGGGCGCGGGGCGGCGGACGAAGGTCTGGGACGAGTCCTTCCTGAACGCGTTCGCGCTGCGGATCGGCGAGCGGCTGCGAACGGCCACCGAGGCGGCGACCGACGCGGCCACCGACGCGACGGACCAGGCGACGGGCGAGACGACCGGGGCGGAGCGGCTGTTGCCGGTGCTCGCGGCGCGCGGCGAGGCGGTCCGGGAGCGGCTGGATTCGCTCTTCCCCGGCGTCACCCGGCACCGGCTCAGCGTCCGCGACGCCGAGGGCTGGTCGTCCGGCACCTCGGCCGCCGACCGGGCGTCGCTGGATGTCGGGGGCGGTCGGAAGCCCCGGCAGGTGCCCGGCCGACGCGATCAGCGCTGAACCACCCGGCGTGGGACCACCTCCCGCGCAGGTTTCTGCGTTTTTCTTCGGTACGCGGTAGGGATCGGGGGAACGGCTCCGACCCTTCGGTGAGTCGGGCCCCGATCGGGGTGCGACCAGAGCCTGAGGAGTATCGCCGTGAAGTACATGCTGCTGATCTGGAACCGGCCGGGCTTCACCGAGGAGCTGACCGAGCAGGACCGCACCGCCCTCTTCGGTGAGGTCGACGAGATCATGAAGGAGCTGACCGAGACCGGCGAGTTGATCGGCGGCCAGGCGTTGGCAAACCCGTCGCAGACGTCGACGGTCCGGCTCGTAAACGGCCGCCCCGAGATCCTCGACGGCCCGTTCATGGAGAGCAAGGAGCAGTTCGCCGGTTACCTGGCCGTCGACTGCGACAGCCCGCAGCGGGCCGCCGAGATCGCCGCCCGCTGGCCGGACGTCAGGTACGGCGGGGCGATGGAGGTCCGCCCGATCATGGACGAGGCCGGGACGGAGATGTGACCGGGGACCGGACGGTCGAGGATCTGCTGCGCACTGTCGCGCCGCAGGTCCTCGGCCTGCTGGTCCGCCGGCACGGACAGTTCGACAGGTGCGAGGACGCGGTCCAGGAGGCACTTCTCGCCGCCGCGACGCAGTGGCCGGGTCAGGGCGTACCGGACAATCCGCGCGCCTGGTTGCTCACCGTGGCCACCCGCCGGCTCACCGACGAGTGGCGCAGCGAGAGCGCGCGTCGGGACCGCGAGGTGGCGGTGGCGCGGCGCGAGCCGGCGTACGCCGGGGTGGCGCCGGCGGCGGACGCGGAGCCCGTGGTTCCGTCCGACGACGACACCCTCACCCTGCTGTTTCTCTGCTGCCACCCGGCGCTGCCCGGCTCGGCGCAGGTGGCGCTGACCCTGCGCGCGGTCGGCGGCCTCAGCACCGCCCAGATCGCCCGGGCGCACCTGCTGCCCGAGGCGACGATGAGTCAACGGATCCGGCGGGCCAAGCAGCGGATCGAGGCCGCCGGGGCCCGGTTCACGATGCCGGGGCCGGCCGAGCGGGACGAGCGGCTGGGCACGGTGCTGCGGGTGCTCTACCTGATCTTCAACGAGGGCTACACCGCGTCGAGCGGCCCGGACCTGCGCCGGGCCGAGTTGACAGGTGAGGCGATCCGGCTGGCGCGCATCCTGCGCGGGCTGCTGCCGGACGACGGTGAGGTGGCCGGGCTGCTGGCGTTGATGCTGCTGACCGACGCGCACCGGGCGGCCCGGGTGGGGCCGGACGGGGAGTTGGTGCCGCTGGCCGAGCAGGACCGCTCGCGCTGGGACGCTGCCGCCATCGCCGAGGGGGTCGCGCTGATCACCGAGGCGTTGACCTGGTCGCCGCCCGGCCCGTACCAGCTCCAGGCGGCGATCGCCGCGGTGCACGCGGAGGCGTCGACGGCGACGGAGACGGACTGGCCGCAGATCGTCGCGCTCTACCGACTGCTGGCCCGGATCGCGCCGAACCCGATGGTCACCCTGAACCAGGCGGTGGCGGTGGCCATGGTGGACGGGCCCCGGGCCGGGCTCGACCTGCTCACGCCGTTGGACGCCGACGAACGCACGGCCGGGCACCACCGGCTTGCAGCCGTCCGGGCCCACCTGTTGGAGCTGGCCGGGGAGCGCGCTGCGGCACGGGAGGCGTACCTGGCCGCGGCACGTGGCACCACGAGCCGGCCTGAGCAGCGCTATCTGGAGGTGCGGGCAGCCCGGCTAGCCGGGCAGCACTGAGGGCACCCGTTGCCATTGAGGCAACTGTCACCCTGGCGGACATCACCGCCGACGTGGTCGTCCGCGCCACCCGGCGGCGCTGAGCCGGCCCCGGGCGGCGCGGACCACCCGGGGCCGGCGGCGCGATCACACCTCGGGTTCGACGGCCGGGCAACTGGCACCCCGGGCGGGCACCACCCGGTCGATCAGGTACGAGTCGACGGCTCGTTCCACGCACGGGCTGCTGGTGTAGCTGCCGTGTCCCCACCCTTGATAGGTGAGCAGCGCGCCGTGTCGACCCAACTGCCGGGCCACGGTGCGCGCCCAACCGTAGCCGCTGGCCGGGTCGTGCACGGTGGCGGCGAGCAGCAGCGGCACGTCGGTGTGGACCCGTAGCCGATGCTGCGGGTTGGCGACCGGCGTCGGTGCACCCAGGCAGGTGACCAGGGCGAACAGCGCCGGCGGGTAGCGCAGGTCCGGCGCGAGCAGGGCCGCCCGGCGCAGGTGTCCGGCGTACTCGCGGTAGTCGCGGACCGGCAGGCTCCAGTCCTGACAGAAGACCGCAAAGGGGTACGGAGCCACGGCCTCGCCCGTGAGCTGACGCACGCTCGGTGTGACGGTGGTGCGCTCCAGCCGGACGATCCACTCGGCCAACTCCGGCCACCGCCAGGTGTCGTAGAGCCTCTTGTGGGCGAGGCGGCTCAGCTCGAACGGGGCGAGCGCGGCCCCGGCCCGGTCCGGGTCGGTCAGCGAGCCGCGCTCGGCCCGGGTGTGCAGCCCGGCCCAGGCCGCTCGGACGTCCCGACCGTGCAGGACACAGTCGGTCGAGCGGGCGCACCAGGCCAGGAACTCGTCGAACGCGTTCTCCGCGGTCACCGCCTGGGAGTCCAGGAAGGCGCGGGTGCCGAGGCTGTGGTCCATCGCGGCCTCGAGCACCATGGCCCGGACCCGGTCGGGGTACAGCTCGGCGTACCGCTGCCCGAGCAGGGTGCCGTACGAGCTGCCGTGGAAGGTCAGCTGCCGTTCGCCGAGCGCGGCGCGGACGGCGTCCAGATCGTGGGCCGCACTCGTGGTGTCGACGTGGTCGTAGAGCGCCCCGGTGCGGGCCCGGCAGTCGGCACGCAGCAGCGCGTTGTCGGCCCGGACGGCGTCGAACTGGGCCGCGTCGGCGATCACCTGTGGTTGCCGGGCGAGCAGAGCCCGGGCGCACACCACCGGGTGGCTGCCGCCGGTGCCGCGCGGGTCGAAGCTGACGATGTCGAATCGCGCACGCAGGTCGGCGCTGAACCGGGAGCTGCCGTTCACCACCCGGTCGACCCCGCTGTCACCCGGCCCGCCGGGGCCGAAGACCAACGCGCCTTCCCGGGTGGTTGGGTCGGCGAGCCGGCGGGCCAACGACAGGTCGAAGCGCTCACCACGGGGTCGGTTCCAGTCGACCGGCAGCGACAGGGTGCCGCACTCGGCGCTGGTGTCAGTGGCGCAGGGCCGCCAGTCGATCGTCGGAGCGGGCTGTGCTCGGGCGGCTGCCGGGCTCGCCGGGGTCAGGCCGGCGGCCGTGAGGGCCAGGGCGACCGCCCAGCCGACTGCGGATTTGCGTACGCGCAGCATGAGGTGCTGTCCTCTCCTCGAAGGAGCGTTGCCGGTGAAACTCGCCCATCGGGCGAGGTGATGCTGCTTCCACCCGGGCCGTCGAGTAGCCGCTCGACGGCCCGGGGCCTCTCCCGTCCGCCCGGGTCAGTCGACCTCACGCAGGACGCGTTCGAGCGTGGTCATCCGGGTCTCCATCCCGCCCAGCCGGCCGTCCATCGCCGCGAGCAGTCGGGCGTTCTCCGCCTGGGCCTGAGCGGCAGTCTCGGCGAGCCGGCGGTAGTCGTCGGCGCGGGTCGTCTCGTACCGGGCCCGCCGCGTCTTGGCGAGCTGCACGACGCTCACCGTGAACACGCTGATCAGCAGGGCGAAGACGCCGATGGCGCCGACCACCTCGGTCCAGTCGTGCTCGCTCATCGCTGCGCCCCCGGCTGCTCGCCCGAGTCGGGCACGGTCAGCGTATCGACGGCCGCCGCGATGACCGCGGGGGTGAGTGTGAGCACGAACGGCTCCACCTCGTAGTAGTTCATGGCCTTCCCGTCCTCCGACAACTCCAGGCGGGCGGTGACCAGCCCGGCCGCCGCCAACTTCCGTAGGTGGACCTGCAACAGCGCTCGGCTGATGCCCAGTTGCCGGGCCAGCCCGCTGACGTACGCACGCTCGCGGGCCAACGCGGCGACGACCCGCAACCGGTGCGGGTTGGCCAGGGTGGCAAGCACCCGGACCAGGTCGTCGCCGGTCGGCGGTGGAGCGCTGCTCATAACCAGCCCTTGCACATGCCAACGAAAGTTAGCAGGTGTCGTGGTGTGGCGGTACGCGACGGAAGCGGAATCGGGGGCATCTCAGGGTCGCCGCTAGGGGGCCGGACACACAGCACGCCGGGCCGGTGATGATCACCGGCCCGGCGTGCGGGTTACGTCGTACGTCAGCTCTTGAAGGCGTCCTTGATCTTCTCGCCCGCCTGCTTGAGCTTGGCGGTCGACTGGTCGGCGCGACCCTCCGCCTCCAGCTGCTCGTTGTCGGTGGCCCGACCGGCGCCTTCCTTCAGCTTGCCGGTCGCGTCCTCGGTGGCGTTGTTGATCTTGTCATCGAAACCCATTGCCAACCTCCATTGCAAGCGTCGCTACGACCACAGAGGTACCCCCGCCGTCGCCGGTCCAACCATTACCGTCGTCACAGATCGGCGACGGCCGAACGGAAGCGCCGCAGCCGCAGGCTGTTGGCCACCACGAAGACCGATGACAGCGCCATCGTGGCGCCGGCGATCATGGGGTTGAGCAGCCCGGCGGCGGCCAACGGCAGGGCCGCCACGTTGTAGCCGAACGCCCAGAACAGGTTGCCCCGGATGATGCCGAGGGTGCGACGGGACAACCGGATGGCGTCCACCGCGGCGTCCAGGTCGCCCCGGACGAGGGTGAGGTCGGCCGCCTCGATCGCCACGTCGGTGCCGGTGCCCATGGCCAGCCCCAGATCGGCCTGGGCCAGCGCCGGGGCGTCGTTGACCCCGTCACCGACCATCGCCACCGACCGCCCCTCGGCCTGGAGCCGCTTGATCACGTCGACCTTCCCGGCCGGCAGCACCTCGGCGACCACCTCGTCGACGCCCACCTCGGCGGCGACCGCGCGTGCCACAGTGGTGTTGTCGCCGGTCAGCAGGACCGGCGTCAGCCCCAGCCCGCGCAGCCGGGTCACCGCCGCCCGACTGCTCGGCCGGACCACGTCCGCGACCGCGAGCACGCCGCGGGCCCGTCCGTCCCAGCCGGCGACGATCGCCGTACGGCCGGCGGCCTCCGCGTCGCGCACGGCCCACTCGACCTCCGGCGGTACGTCGATGTCACGCTCGCGCAGCAGCCGCACCCGACCGACGAGCACGGCCCGCCCGTCGACCGTGCCGGTCACCCCCAGCCCTTCGAGGTTGCCGAAGGCGGTCACCGGGGGCAGCGTGCCCGCCTCGGTGGCACCGGCGGCGACCGCACGGGCGATCGGATGCTCGGAGCCGGCCTCCACGGCACCGGCGAGCCGGAGCAGTTCGGCCCGGTCCACACCGCTCGCCGGCACGACGTCCACCAGGGTCATCCGGCCGGTCGTCACGGTGCCGGTCTTGTCGAGCACCACGGTGTCCACCCGGCGGGTCGACTCCAACGCCTCCGGCCCCTTGATCAGCACTCCGAGCTGGGCGCCCCGACCGGTGCCGACAAGCAGCGCGGTCGGGGTGGCCAGACCGAGCGCGCACGGGCAGGCGATGATCAGCACGGCCACGGCGGCGGTGAACGCGGCGGTGGGGCCGGCCCCGGTGCCGAGCCAACAGCCGAGCGTGCCGACGGCGAGGGTGATGACGATCGGCACGAAGACACCGGAGATCCGGTCGGCGAGCCGCTGCACGGCTGCCTTGCCGCTCTGCGCCTGCTCGACCAGCGCGGCCATCCGGGCGAGCTGGGTGTCCGCGCCGACCCGGGTCGCGGTGACGATCAGTCGCCCACCCGCGTTGATCGTGGCGCCGACCACGCCGTCACCCGGGGCGACCTCGACCGGCACCGACTCACCGGTGAGCATGCTGGCGTCGACGGCGGAGGTGCCCTCGTCGACCACCCCGTCGGTCGCGATCTTCTCGCCGGGGCGGACCACGAAGCGGTCGCCGACGGCGAGCCGGTCCACCGGGATCGGGGTCTCCACGCCGTCGCGCAGCACCACCACGTCCTTGGCGCCGAGGTCGAGCAGGGCGCGCAGGGCGGCGCCTGCGGTGCGCTTGGACCGGGCCTCGAAGTAGCGTCCGGCCAGGATGAACACGGTGACCCCGGCCGCCGCCTCCAGGTAGATGTTGCCGGCGCCGTCGGTCCGGGTGATGTCGAAGCGGAACGGGTGCGTCATCCCGGGCATCCCCGCGTCACCGAGGAAGAGCGCCCAGAGCGACCAGCCGAACGCGGCCAGGGTGCCGAGCGACACCAGCGTGTCCATGGTGGCCGCGCCGTGCCGCAGGTTGGTCCAGGCGGCCCGGTGGAACGGCAACCCACCCCAGACCACCACCGGGGCGGCGAGGGTCAGCGACAGCCACTGCCAGTAGTCGAACTGCCAGGCCGGGACCATGGCCAGCAGGACCACCGGCACGCTCAGGGCCACCGAGACCCAGAGTCGGGTACGCGGGCCCCGCAACGGGTCCGCCGGAGGCTCCGCGCTGGGCGGGGCCGGCAGCGCCGCCGTGTAACCGGTCTTCTGCACGGTGACGATGAGGTCGTCCGGCGTGACGCCGTCGGCGTACCGGACGGTCGCCTTCTCGGTGGCGTAGTTGACGGTGGCGCTCACCCCGTCCATCCGGTTGAGCTTCTTCTCGATACGGGCGGCGCAGGCGGCGCAGGTCATCCCGCCGATCGCCAGTTCGATCCGGTTCGGCGCCTCGGGCAGGGGTCTGCTGGTGGTGGTCATCGTCTGGTCCCGTCAGTCGTGTCCGTGCCCGGGGGTGCCGTGGTCGGCCCCACCCGTCGGTGCGGGTCCGCTCGGGGTTGCTCCGCTCGGGGTGGCGACGTCTCCGGTCGTGGCAGCGCCGGCGACCACCGTGAACTCGGCGGTGCGCACCCGCCCGCCGTGTTTGAAGTCGAGGTAGAGCCGGTAAGTGCCGGCCGAGGGGACGTCGGCGAGGAACGTGACGGCCGGGCCGGGCCGGGTACGACCGTCGCCCGGCGTCCCGTCCGGGTGCACGTGCAGGTAGGCCAGATCGCCCCGACGCAGCGCCACCAGGTGCCCGTACGCGCCCAGGTAGGGCTCCAGGTCGGTGACCGGCTGCCCGTCCCGGCTGACGGTCAGGGTCAGCGACGACGTACGGCCGGGCTGCGGCGCGCCGGCCAGGGTGACCGTGTAGCCGTCGACGGTGGTGCTTGTCGCCGGTGCGGGCAACTGCCGCTCGGTCAGCTCGCCGCGGACGGTCACGTCCACGCCGAGGGTCAGCGGCTCACCCCCGGTGGGCGTGAAGTCGGCGAACGCCCGCCACTGCCCGGGGCCGGCGAGCGGGCTGTCGACCCGCCAGGTGCCGTCCGGGGCCAACTCGGGGTGCACGTGGCGGAAGCCGGAGAGGTCCCGTCGGGCGACGATCAGGTGCATCTGCTTGTCGTGGGCCACCTCGTACCTGGTGACCGGGCGACCGTCCGGGCCGGCGACCCGGAAGGCGAACTCACCGGCCGGGGCGTCGAGCGGTTCGAGGGTGTAGCCGCGCTCGGAGACGAGCAGGCCGCCGGGGAGCCGGTCGGCCGTTCCGCTCGGCTCGCCCGTCGTCGGGGTGGCGGTGTCGTCGTGCCGGCTCTCGGCGACCGGGGCGGGGTCGACGACCCGACCGATCCCGTAGGTCACGCCGAAGACCGCCACCAGACCGGCGGCGAACCCGGCAAGTCTCGTCACCGTACGCACGCCGGCCCTCCGATCACGCGTCGACGAGGTCGTAGCCGGCCTCGTCGACGGCGGCCCGGACGACCGCGGTGTCCAGCGGCTGGTCGCTGCTGACGGTGACCCGGCCGGCCGCGAGGTCGACCTGGACGTCCCGCACGCCCTCGATGGCGCCGACCTCGGCGCTCACCGCGCTGACGCAGTGCCCACAGGTCATGCCCTGCACCTGGTACGTCGTGTTGACCATCGAATGACTCCCTTACCTGTACCGGGTGGGGGTATCCCACCGGAAGCGAACGTACCATACCCCCTGGGGGTACGCTATCCTTGCCGACATGACCGCACCCACTCCCATCCGCGGATACACCGCAAGCAAGGACCAGCTGCTCGCGCGGCTCCGCCGCGTCGAGGGGCAGGTCCGGGGGATCGAGAAGATGGTCGACGACGACCGCTACTGCATCGACGTGCTCACCCAGATCTCCGCAATCCAGGCCGCCCTGGACAAGGTGGCCCTCGGACTGCTCGACGGGCACGCCCGGCACTGCATGCACGAGGGTGCCGCCGAGGGTCGGGCCGACGAGATGGCCACCGAGATGATGGCGGCGGTCGGACGGCTCATGAAGCGCGGCTGACCAGCCTCACTCCGACGCCGGGTCGAGACGAACCATGCGCAGCAACTGCGCGTTGAGCGCCACCACGATCGTGGACGCCGACATCAGCACCGCGGCCAGCGCCGGGCTCAACGCCACACCCGCCCAGGCCAGCACTCCGGCGGCCAGCGGCAGCGCCACCACGTTGTAGCCGGCCGCCCAGGCCAGGTTCTGTCGCATCTTCCGGTACGACGCCCGGGACAGCCGGACCACGGCCCCCACCCCGCGCGGGTCCGAGGACGCCAGCACCACCGCGGCCGACTCGATCGCCACGTCGGTGCCCGCGCCGATCGCGATGCCCACGTCCGCCCGGGCCAGCGCCGGCGCGTCGTTCACCCCGTCGCCGACCATTGCCACGACCAACCCCCGCCGCTGGAGTTCGGCCACCCGGTCGTCCTTCTCCGCCGGCAGCACCTCGGCGAAGACCTCGTCGACGCCGGGTCGGAAACCGAGGTCCGCAGCGACCGCCTCGGCCACCGGCCGCGCGTCACCAGTGATCATCGCTATGGTGCGGACCCCCTCGGCCCGCAACTCGTCGAGCGCGCGCCGGGCCTCGGGCCGCACCTCGTCGGTCAACGCGAACGCGCCGAGCACGGTCTCCGGCATCCGCACCAGGTACAGCACCGCGGCACCTCGCGTCGACCACCGCCCGGTCGCGGCCCGCACCTGCTCCGGGAGTGAAAGGCCCAGCTCCCGCAGCAGCGCCGGCCCGCCCACCGCGTACTCCGTACCGTCGATTGCCGCCCGCACACCGCGACCCGGCAGCGACCGGAAACCGACGGCCCGAGCGGGGCCGGCGCGCCCTGCCGCCGCCACGATCGCCCGGGCCAACGGGTGTTCGCTGTCCGACTCGACGCCCGCCGCGATCCGCAGCACCTCGTCGCGCTCGACGCCGGGCGCCGTCACCACATCGGTCACCCCGTGCTCGCCCCGGGTCAGCGTGCCGGTCTTGTCGAAGAGCACCGCGCCGACGGTCCGCATCCGCTCCAGGGCCAACCGGTCCTTGACCAGGATCCCGGAGCGCGCGGCGAGCGCGGTGGAGAGCGCGACGACAAGCGGAATGGCGAGACCCAGCGCGTGCGGACAGGCGATCACCAGGACGGTGACCGCACGGACCACCGCCTCGTCCGGTCGACCGAGAGCGGTCCAGACCAGCACGGTCAGCACGGCGGTGCCGCTGGCCAGGTAGAAGAGCGCGGCGGCGAACCTGTCGGCCAACAGTTGGGCCCGTCCAGCGGAACCCTGGGCCTGCGCGACCATCCGCTGGATGCCGGCGAGGGCGGTCTGCTCACCCAACACCTCGACGCGTACCCGGATCGCCGAGTCGGTGGCGACGGTGCCGGCCACCACCCGGTCGCCCGCCCTCCGGGCGACAGGTCGCGACTCGCCGGTGATCATCGACTCGTCCAGCTCGGCGCCGCCGTCGACGACCCGACCGTCGGCCGGCACCCGACCTCCCGGCCGGACCAGCACCACGTCACCGATCCGCAGACCGGTCACCGGCACCGCCTCGACCCGCCCGTCCGCCGCCACCCGCTCGGCCTCGTCCGGCAACAGCGCGGCCAGCGCCGACAAAGCCCCCCGGGCCTGCCCGATGGCCTTCATCTCCTGCCAGTGCCCGAGCAGCATGATGGTGACAAGCGCAGCCAACTCCCACCAGAAGTCCAGGTCGAAGGCACCGACGCTGGTCGCCAGGGACGCGGTGTAGGCGACGGTGATCGCCATCGCGACAAGCAGCATCATCCCGGGCGCCCGGTCCCGCACCTCCCGGACCGCACCGACCAGGAACGGCCAACCGCCCCACCAGAACACCACCGAGCCGAGCACCGGGCCCACCCAGGACCGACCGGGGACGCCGTCCCCGGGCAGGTTGAGCTGGTCCGACACGAGGTGACTCGTCAGCACCACCGGGACGGTCAACACCAGGCAGAAGCAGAACCGACGGCGGAACATCGCCGGATCGTGCCCGGCGTGCTTGTCGTGCGGCACGGGTCCGGCGGGGTGCGGGTGGTCGGGGTCCGGCGGTGACGGAGCGGGCATGGCTCCAACATGCCGGTTTGCCGACCGTCACGCGGTCGGATCGGCCACCCGACACTCCGCCACGACCTGCAACCCCCGGGTGGGCTGGCTAGCATCTCCCACGATGGCCCTCCGTATGCCGCTGCACAGTCGGTCACCGGCGCCGCTCCGACGTGGCGTCGCCTTCGGCCGACCCGGCCGAGCGCTGACCGTGAGTGATCAGGCGGTCGTCAGGCAGCGATCCGCCCCGCCGTCCGCCGCGTTTCCGCCGAAACGGTGAACCGCCCGGCCCGCTGACCCGTACCCCGCACCGGATCGTTGGGAGTTCCACCTTGGCCGCCGACCACACACACTCCGCTCCGTCCGCCCCACCGAGGGTGCGACGGATCCTCGTCGTGACCGTGGTGCCCCTCTTCGTCGCCACCGTGCTCGCCGCAGCGCTGCTCTGGCCGCGGGGCGAGTCACCGCAGAGCGGTGGCGGCGCGGATGTGCCGCGCTACGCCGGCACGGTCACCCGGGTGGTGAGCGAGCCGTGCCCGCAGACACCGTCGGCCCCCGAGGGCAGCCCTCGGGTCGGCGAGGGGCGGTGTGGCACGGTCGACGTCCGGGTGGACGACGGGCCGGCCGCCGGGCAGGAGGTACGGACGCCGGTGCCCGACGGGCCGGGCGCACCCCGGGTCGAGGTCGGCGACGAGGTCATCCTGGTCGAACTGGCCGACCCGGTCGACCCCACCACGAGCAACTGGAACATCGCCGAGCACCAACGTGGCACACCGATGGTGTGGCTGGCGGTGGTCTTCGCGGCCGCGATCGTCGCGTTCGGTCGCTGGCGAGGTCTCGCCGCGCTCGCCGGCCTGGCCGCCAGCTTCGCAATCCTGCTCACCTTCGTGCTGCCGGGCATCGGCGCCGGCAAGTCACCACTGCTGGTGGCGGTGGTCGGCGCGGCCCTGATCATGTTCGTGGTGCTCTACCTGACGCACGGAATCTCCGCACAGACCTCGGTCGCGGTGCTCGGCACCCTGGGCAGTCTGGTGCTGACCGGCGTGCTCGCCACCATCGCCACGGCCGCGACCCACCTCACCGGCTTCGGCAGCGAGGACGCCACCACCCTGTCGATGTTCCAGGGCGACGTCGACCTGCACGGTCTGCTGCTCGCCGGAATCATCATCGGATCCCTCGGGGTGCTCGACGACGTGACGGTCACCCAGGCCGCCACCGTCACCGAGCTGGCGAACGCCAATCCAGGGCTGTCCCGGCTGCAGCTCTACACGGCCGCCACCCGGGTCGGTCGAGCCCACATCGCCTCCACTGTCAACACCATCGTGCTGGCGTACGCGGGCGCGTCGCTGCCCCTGCTGCTCCTGCTCACCGCCGACTCGCGGCCGATCGGGCAGATCCTCACAAGCGAGTTCCTGGCACAGGAGATCGTCCGCAGCGCGGTCGCCACCCTCGGCCTGATCGCCGCCGTGCCACTGACCACCGGGCTGGCCGCGGTGGTGACCGCCGCCGGGCGCACCGACACCACGCCGTCCACCGACGCCACGCGGCCCACCGACGCTCCCGCCTCGCGACCCCAGCCGGACCGCACCGAGGCACTTGCCGCACTCAGCTCACCGCGAACGGCCGGCTCCGACGAGCCGGACCAGCCGCGGACCGCACCCCCATCCCAGGCCACCGACAGGTGGCCGGAGTCGAACAGGAGCACGGATACGGCATGGTGACACTCCTCAGCGTGACCAGATCGGGCATCCACCCTGAGAACCGCGTCACTGGTCACTCAACGCTATGGCGAAATGACGCATTTGGTCGGCATCCAGGCGTAGCTCACCCGGTCGACTCTCGGGTAACCTCGCTGCCGGTTACCGATGAAGGCGCGAAGCGGCGCCTGCGGTGCCACCGCCCAATCGCCAACCGGCGAGCCGGGGACCCAGGTACCTGGGGTGAATCCGCGTCAGCGGTAGGGGCCACTTCCGCCCCGAACCCGTCAGCTAACCCGGTCGGCGGTCGACGGAAGGGAACATTGTGACGGCACCCCTACGCCGCTGGATGACACCCGTGGTGGCCGTGATCGCCGCACTCACCGTGTTCGCCGGGCCGTTCCCGGCGCACGCCGCCCCGGCGAACCCCACACCGTCCGGGCACGAGGAGGACGGCGAGCCCAAGCTGCTCAACGACGTCATCGAGCAGGCCAACCGCGACTACTCCGCCGCCAAGTCCAAGCTGGACAAGTCCAAGAAGCGGCAGGGCGAGTTGGCCGCGGAGGTCGACCGGGCCAAGGCCGACCTGGACGCGCTGGCCCCGCAGGTCGGGCAGATCGCCGCCCAGGCGTACCGGACCGGCCGGATCGGCGCGGTCGCGATGCTGCTGGAGAGCGACGCCCCCGACTCGTTCGTCCGGCGTGCCGGGATGCTCGACGAGATGAACATGGTCAACGAGAAGAAGCTCTCCGAGGTCAACGAGGTGAGGGCCCGCGCCGAGCAGGCCAAGCTGGCGCTCGACACCGAGGTCCGCGAGCAGCAGAAGCAGACCGCCCTGATGGCGAAGCGGAAGAGCGAGGCCGACAAGGCGCTCTCCCTCGTCGGCGGGAAGGGCTTCACCGGCGGCCTGGTGGACGCCACCTCCAAGGTCGCGAAGATCGGCCCGGGTCGCACGGCCGACGGTGACTGGAAGCCACAGTCGTGCAGCGAGAACGACCCCACCACCTCCGGCTGCGTCACTCCGCGCACGCTGCACGCGTACAAGGAGGTCAAGGCGGCCGGCTTCAACCGGTTCGTCGGCTGCTACCGCCCCGGCGGGCCGTGGGAGCACCCGAAGGGCCGCGCCTGCGACTGGTCGCTCCAGAAGAGCGGCTTCTCCCCGTGGCACAACAACGACACCCGGACGTACGGCAACAACGTCGCCGCGTTCCTCATCCGTAACGCCGACCGGCTCGGTATCTACTACGTGATCTGGAACCGGCAGATCTGGTTCCCGGCCACCGGTTGGAGTTCGTACAGCGGGCCGTCGAACCACACCGACCACGTACACATGTCGCTGCTCTGACCCGCACGATCCCCGTCGAGGGCCGTTCCGCGTGACGCGGAGCGGCCCTCGACGCGTCAGACGGCGGCAGCCGCAGCCGGGTCGGTCGACTCCGGCGATCCGGCCGGGGCGTCCCCGGTCGCGAAGCCGGCCGGCACGGCGGCCACCGGGCGCACCGCTCCGGCGGCCAGCCGGTAGGACACCCCCACCACCGCGCACCGCCCCCGCGCCACCTCGTCGGCAAGCACCGGCGACTGCTCGAGCAGCGTCTCGACGGTCTGTGCGATGTGGATGTCGACGATGCCGTCGATGTCGTCCACGCCCTCGGCCTCGGCCCGGCGCAGGCTGGGCAGCACGGCGTCGACCACCGCGCGCAGGTGGCCACTCGGTGCGGTACCCGTCGCGGCGGACTCCCGGGCGGCCTGCACCGCGCCGCACGAGTCGTGCCCGAGCACCACGACCAGCGGAGTGCCGAGCACGGTCACCGCGTACTCGACGCTGCCGAGCACCTCGGGGCCTGCGGTGTGGCCGGCCGTGCGCACCACGAACAGGTCACCCAGCCCACGGTCAAAGATGATCTCGGCGGCCAACCGCGAGTCGGAGCAGCCGACGATCGCCGCGAACGGGTGTTGCCCGTCGGCCACGGCTGCTCGGTGCCCGGCATCCTGGTTGGGGTGGCGGGGAGCGCCATCGACGAAGCGGCGGTTGCCGGCGACCAGCTCGGCGTACGCCTGGATGGGCTCGCTTGGCGCGGACGCCCGGTCGGTGGTCCGCTGCGAACCCGGCTGACCGCCGGAGCTCCCGGTATGACTCATCCCGCACCTCGTCTCCACGCGTTCGACCTGCTCAAGCCGGCTTTCCGCCGGCCGGGCGGCGGGCGCTGGCTCGTGCTCCACCGTCACACGCACCGTAAGATGCGTCAAGGTATGCGTGATTTAGATTTCATACGTTGACTCCGGTCGCCCCCTGGGCAACCTTCCCGGGGCGGGGCGGACCAGACTCTCGCGAGGGCAGGCGGACATCCGGAAGGCGGTCACACGATGGCGAACACGGCGGCGGGCGACACCAACGGGCGGAACTGGACGTTCCTCACCAACCACGGGCACGTGCTGCTGGCCATCGCCCGCGACCCGACCGCCCGGTTGCGCGACGTCGCGGCCGAGGTCGGCGTGACCGAACGGGCCGCGCAGGCCATCGTGGCCGACCTGGAGGCCGGCGGTTACCTGCACCGCACCCGGGTCGGGCGACGCAACGAGTACACCCTCAACCCGGCCGGCCGGTTCCGGCACCCCGCCGAAGCCGACCGGCAGGTCGGCGACCTGCTAGCACTCTTCGCCGACACCCCCAGCGCGAAGGCGGACCCTCGGGCCTGACCCCCGTCACCGGGGGCGGTCGACCGACCGTCCCGGCGGTAACCTTTGCGGGTGCGCGAATGCCCGCCGTTGAGCGCGACCCCGTCCCGACGTGCCCTTCGCGGCGTCCTCAGTGGAGCGCTGGCGACCCTGCTCGGCGCCGGCCTGGTGGCACCCTCCCCCGCGACCGCCGCACCACCCGTCTGCGGCCCTCGGGGCGCCGACAACCTGACCCAGACGCCGTGGGCACTACGCCGGCTGGAGCCCTCGTCGGCCTGGCCGCTGTCCCGGGGCGCCGGGATCACGGTGGCCGTGATCGACTCCGGGGTCTCCGCCGCGCACCCGCTCCTCAAGGGGCAGGTGCTCGACGGCCGCGACTTCAACGGCCTGGCGGCCCGCAAGGGCCAGTGCGACGAGGCCGGGCACGGCACCCTGATCGCCGGCATCATCGCGGGCCGGGAAGGCACCGTCGTCCCCTTCAGCGGCATCGCCCCGGCCGCCCGCATCCTGCCGATCCGGGTCCTGCCGCAGCTCGGCGAGGTCAACAACCCGCAGCTCCCGGGGCAGATCGCCGCAGCCATCGACTGGGCCGTCGACCAGGGCGCCGACGTGATCAACCTGTCCCTGACGACGATCCCCCGCCCCGAGCTGACCGCAGCCGTCGAGCGCGCGCTCGCCAGCGGGGTGGTGCTGGTCGCCGCAGCCGGCAACCGGAAGGAAGACTCGCAGAACCTGCCGGGTTACCCGGCCGCGTACCCGGGGGTGATCGCGGTCGGCGGGGTCGACGAGCAGGGGAGCCACGTCGGCACCTCGATCAGCGGCGACTACGTCGACATCGCCGCGCCGGGCATGAACATCGTCGGGCCGGCACCCGGAAACACCGGCTACCGCACCGTGCCGGAGGGCGGCACCAGCTATGCGGCCGCGTACGTGTCGGGCGTGGCCGCGCTCGTTCGGGCCGCCTACCCGAACCTCAACCCGCAGCAGGTCGCGGACCGGCTGAAGCGCACCGCGGACAACCCGCCCGAGGGTCAGAACGCCGACATCGGCCACGGGATGGTCAACCCGTACCGGGCCGTGTCGAGCCTGCTCGGCACCCGGGCGAACCCGCCCTCCAGCGCCATCCCGGCACCCGCCGTCGAGGACGACCCGCTGAGCTGGCAGCGCCCCGCCGCGGTCTGGGCGGCGGTGATCGGAGGGCTGATCGCCGTGCTGCTGCTGGTAGCGCGACCGATCATGGCCCTGGGTCGCCGACGCGACTGGCGCCCCGGTCGACGCACCGACGCACCGACTGCCGGCTGAGCGACACCGCACCGCATCGCGGTGCCGTCGCCCTGCGCGGTGCCGAGGCCCGGGCCAACGCAGAGCGGCTCCGGGCCGGACTAACCGGACCGGAGCCGCTCGGGCGAATGCTTCAGCTCCACACCTTGGAGTTGCTCATCTCCGTGGTGAGGTAGTTTTCGCGGGCGATGCCGACGGCACCGCCGATCTCGTTCAGGATCCGGTTGATGTCTCGGACCGCAGCGTCCCACTTCGCCTGGTGCTGCTCGTAGGCGACCCGGTCCTCGCCGTCCCAGTGCAGCTTGGTCAGCATCGACCGCAGCGTGTCGAGCTTCTCCTCAAGGGTCTTCGAGATGCCCTGCATCTGCTGGTTGCTGCTCTCGAGGACCGCATAGTCAACTTTGATCGTCACGATTTCCTCCTCTGCCGGCTGCGGATCACGGGTTGAGAGCAGAGTGGAACTTGTCCAGCATCTGCTGCTGCTCTTCGTCGTTGACCTGGTGCGTCGTACCCGACTTGTCGAGCAGGTCGGCGATGCTGTCCATCGCCGTCAGCAGCTTGACGGTGTCCTCGTTCCAACGCGTCATCAGCGACTGGAAACCCGTGGACGCCTGACCCTTCCACGCGATGGCCAGGTCGTCGACCACGTTCCACAGCTTCTTCAGCTCACCGTCGACCTCGCTGCGCGTGGACCGCACGTCACTCGCGGCGGTATGCAGAGTCGCAGCTTCGACCTCGAACGCCATGCTTCACACCCTTCCGTCTGTTGTGGTGGCGGCTTCGCCGCACCCCTCCCCCGCGGCAAGGCAGCAACACCCCACCGACGGACACTCCTGTGAAGACCGTAGCGGAACCTGTCCAGGCCTCGCAGCCCTGACCGGTGACGTTCGATGGATGGTGGTGAATCGGGCCGGGACGACCCACCACCCCCTACCGAACGGCCGACCGCGCTCAGGCCGGCTCGGACCACGCGGTCTGAATCAGCTGCTGGCCGTCGCGACGGCGGACCAGGGTGCCCCGACCTGGCGGCTGCGGGCTCGGTCGCAGCGTGCCGAAGACCGCGCCCTCCTCCCGGTTACCGGACATCAGCAGGCCCGGCGAGTCCAACTCGCGCAGCCGTTGCAACACCGGCTCGTAGAGCGCCCGGGACACACCGCCGACCCGACGCGTGATGATCAGGTGCAGACCGATGTCCCGGGCCTGCGGCAACAGCTCCTGCAGGGCGCTGAGCGGGTTGCTGCCGCCGGAGGCCACCAGGTCGTAGTCGTCCACCAGGATGTACAGGTCCGGGCCCTTCCACCAGCTCCGATCGCGCAGCTGGGCAGTTGTCACGTCCGGGCCGGGCAGCCGGTTGGAGAGCGCGCTGCGGATCGACCCGAGCCCCTGGGCGAACGCCTGGTTCGACGGGGCGTAGTCGAGCAGGTGGTCACCCTCCACCGCCCCCAGCAGGCCACGCCGGTAGTCGGCGATCACCAGCCGGGCCTGCGCCGGCGTGTACCGCTCGGTGATCCCCCGGGCGATCAGGCGCAGCAGGTTGGTCTTGCCGCACTCCGCGTCGCCGAAGACCGTCAGGTGCGGCTCGTTGGCCAGGTCCAGGTAGACCGGCGCGAGTGCCGACTCGTTGACGCCGATCGGCAGACCGGGTGCCGACCTGTCGATGATCCGGGCCAGCTCCGCCACCGGCAGCCGGCGCGGCAACAACCGCACCTTCGGTGCCGGGCGACCCGGCCAGTTCGCCGCCACGTGCCCGGCCAGGGACAGCGAGGCCTCGCTCAGATCCTCGATGTCGCGGCGACCGTCGATCCGCGAGATGGCGGTGAGGAAGTGCAGCTTGTCGCGGGTCAGGCCCCGACCCGGCGACTTGTCCGGCACGTTGTTCGCGGCGCGGCGGTCGATCTCGGACTCCGACGCGTCGCCGAGGCGCAGCTCCAACTTGGTGCCGAGCAGATCCCGCATGTTGATCCGGATCTCCGCCCACCGCACGGCGGTGAGCACCACGTGCACACCGAAGCCGAGGCCCCGGTTGGCCAACGTGGTGATGGTCTGCTCCAGCTCCTCGTACTCCTGGCGCAGCGTGTTCCACCCGTCCACCACCAGGAACACGTCGCCGAACGGGTCGTCCGCGAACTCGCCGGCAGCACGGCGACGGCGGTAACTCGCCACCGAGTCGATGCCGTGCTGCGCGAAACGGCTCTCCCGGTCGTCGAGCACGGCGACCACCTCGGCCACCGTCCGGCGGACCGCCTCGACGTCGCGTCGACCAGCCACCCCGGCCAGGTGCGGCAACCGCTCCATGCTGCGCAGCGCGCCCCCGCCGAAGTCCAGGCAGAAGAACTGCACCTCCCGCGGCGTGTGCGTGAGCGCCAGCGAGGCGAGCAGCGTCCGCAGCATCGTGCTCTTGCCACTCAGCGACCGACCGACGATGACCACGTTGCCGCCGGCACCGGCCAGCTCGACCATCATCGGGTCCCGGCGCTGCTCGTACGGGCGGTCCACGACACCGACCGGCACGGTCAGCCGGCCACGCCCGGGCCAGGACGCGGTGCAGAGCCCGTAGGAGGGGTCGACCGCCAGCGGGCCGAGCAACTCACCCAGGCCCGGCGGGTCGGCGAGCGGCGGCAGCCAGACCTGGTGCGCCGGACGGCCCCGACCCTTGAGCTGGTCGATGAGCACGTCGAGCATCGCCACGGCCTTGCCGTCGGCCGGCTGCTCCGGCTCCGGGGCGGTGTCCACCGGCACCTGCGGGACCTGCACCGGAACGAAGTCGAGGCCGTACGGCACGATCCGCCGCTGCACCAGCGCCTGCGAGGCGGAGGCCTGCTGCCCCGGCGCGCGGTACGCCCCCGACACGTACGCCGCCCGGAACCGCAGCATGGTGCTGGTGTCCGTCTTCAGATAGCCGTGGCCCGGCGCGTTCGGCAGCTCGTACGCGTCCGGCACGCCGAGGACGATCCGGCTCTCCACCGCGGAGAACGTCCGCAGACCGATCCGGTACGACAGGTGCGTGTCGAGCCCCCGCAGCTTGCCCTCCTCAAGGCGCTGGCTGGCCAGCAGCAGGTGCACGCCGAGGGACCGGCCCAGCCGGCCGATCATCACGAACAGGTCGATGAAGTCCGGTTTGGCGGCGAGCAGTTCGCTGAACTCGTCGCAGATGATCAACAAGCTGGGCATCGGCGCCAGCGGCTCACCGGCCGAACGCGCCTTCTCGTACTCGAAGCGGGAGACGTAGTTGCCGGCGGCCCGCAGCAGCTCCTGCCGGCGCACCATCTCGCCGGCGAGCGCGTCGCGCATCCGGTCGACGAGCGGCAGCTCGTCGGCCAGGTTGGTGATCACCGCGCTGGTGTGCGGCAGCGCTTCAAGCGAGGCGAAGGTCGCGCCGCCCTTGAAGTCCACCAGGACGAAGTTCAGCTCCTCCGACGAGTGGGTCACCGCCAATGCGGCCACCACCGTACGCAGCAGCTCGCTCTTGCCGGACCCGGTCGCGCCGATCACCAGACCGTGCGGGCCCATGCCCTCGTGCGCCGACTCCTTGAAGTCCAGCTCGACCACGTTGCCGTCCGGCCCGACGCCGAGCGGGATGCGCAGCCGGTCGCGGTGACCGCGCGGGCGCCACGTGTTCTGCACGTCGACCGCCGCGGCGTCACCGACACCGAGCAGGTCCGGCAGCTCGGTGCTGCGGGCCAGCGGCTCGTCGCCGCCGGTCTGCTGTTGGCTGAGCCGGAACGGGGCGATCTGGCGGGCCAACCCCTCGGCGGCCTCGGCGCTGAGCTTGTCGGGTTGCCCCAGCGTCGACGACGAGCTGCCGCGGACCAGATCCAGTGAGTTTCCGTCACCCACGTCGAGGCAGAGCAGCCAGCGGCCGGCGTCGCGCGGCACCGTCCCGGAGAGGTCGATCACGGTGGCGCCGAGCAGCCCCGGCCCCACCAGCTGGCAGGTCGGTGAGATCTCGCCACCGTCGATCACCACGACCAGGTGCGGAGCGGTGGTCAGCGGCTTGGCCTCCGGCGCGAACCGGGGCCGCCCGGCCAGCTCGGCGCTGAGCGACGCCTCGGCCTCGGCCAGACTGGCGAAGACCAGCCGACGCGCGCCGGCCGCGTCGGTACGACCGCTGTGGTGGGCGTGTGGTAGCCACTTGACCCAGCCCCAGGACGACTGCCGGTCCGGTGCGGCGACCACCGCGATCACCAGATCGTCCGGGGCGTGGAAGGTCGCCAGCTGCCCGAGTGCCGCCCGGGTCAGGTCGAGCACGGGCTCGCGGTCCCCGCGCAGCACCACCCGGCTGAACGCACGCACCGACAGCGCCGTCGGCAGGTCCGGCACCGTGGAGTGTGCACGGACGAACCGGCGGAGCGCGATGGCGCTCATCGGCTCCAGGTCCTCCACCGGCTTCGTCTCCGGTGGAACGATCTCCACAGCGAGCCGCTGCGGGCCGAGGGCGATCCGGGTCTCGCCGAAGTCGTCCTCGGTGATCCGCCGTTCCCAGAGTCGGCGGGACGCGGCGATCGACCAGAGCGCGTCGGGCTCCGGGTGCCGCCAGGCCATCGCGGCCCGCTGCTGCTCCGCGGCGCGCCGGGTGCGCTTGCGCATCTGCGCCAGGTAACGCATGTAGTCGCGGCGGTCGGCGTTCAGCTCGGCCTTGTCCTTGCCACCGCTGTTGGCAAGCGAGCCGATCGCCATCCCGAGCATCGAGACACCGAACAACCCACCGGCGACGTACGTCATCATGCCGCCGCCCTTGCCGGCGTAGAGGAACGCCATGGCTCCGACACCGCAGAACATCGGCAGGATCATGAGCAGCTGCCCCATCCCGCGCGGTGTCGGCTCGGGCAGCTCGGGAGGCGATTCCAGCAGCACCTCGCCGCGCGGTAAGGCCGGCCCCGGCTGACGCGGGAGCCGGCGGAACACCACCGTGCTCACGGCTGTCTCCTCCCCAGAAGCGGCCCTGATGACGTGCGGCCACGGAACACCGCCCGCGGGTGGGCATCGTACGTGCCCGTCATCGTAGGTAATCTGCCGTGTGCGCGGTGGACCCGGACCGCGGCATCCCAGCCAGCCGATCACAGACGCACACCTGGAGGCCACTGTGGCGACGAAGACGGCGACCGGTGGGCTGAGCCGGATCACCATCGTGGCCCCGCGTACCCGGATGGACCTGGCGCTGCCGTCGGACGTGCCGATGGCCGACCTGCTCCCCACCCTGCTGCGCTACGCCGGCGAGGACATGGCCGACGAGGGCGCGCGGCACGGCGGGTGGGCACTGTCCCGGTTGGGTGGTGCGCCCCTCGACGGTGGTCGTACCGCAGCTCAGCTCAGTGTCCGCGACGGCGAGGTCCTCTACTTCAATCCTCGGTCCGACGCCGCTCCGGAGATCGTCTTCGACGACGTGGTGGACGCGGTCGCCACCGCCACCAACCAGCGCCCCGGCGCCTGGCAGGCCGGGGCGACCCGCTCCTTCGCGGTGGTCTTCGCGGCGGCGGCGCTCGGCGCCGGCGCGCTCGCCGCGCTCTTCGCCGGCCCGCCGCACCTGCCCGGCGCGGTGGCCGCGCTGCTTGTCGCGGTGGCGCTGTTGGTGGGCGCCGCGGTGCTGTCCAGGGCCGCCGGGGACAGCGGCATCGGCGCGGTGCTGGCCCTGGTCGGTCTGGTGCACGCGGCCACCGGCGGCCTGCTGCTGCTCGCCGGCGATCGATCGCTGACCGAGCTGGCCAGCCCGCACGTCCTGCTCGCGGCAACCGCCGCGGTGGTGGCCGGCGCGGTGGCCGTGCTGGCGGTCGGCGACAGGTACCCGCTCTTCTTCGCGGCGATCGGGGTCGCGGCCGCGACCGGCCTGGGTGCGGTGCTCTGCCTGGTGCTCGGCCTGGACGCGGCGGCCTCCGCGGCGGTGGTCGCGGCGGTCGCGTTCGGCGTGGTGCCGGCACTGCCGATGATGGCCTACCGGCTGGCCCGGCTGCCGGTGCCGTCGATCCCGACCGGCCCGGAGGACCTGAAGACCGACAGTGAGTCGGTGGACGGCCGGCAGGTGCTCCAGCAGAGCGAGCGCGCCGACCAGTTCCTGACCGGTCTGTTGTGGACCGTGTCGCTGCTGGTGCTGGGCGCGCAGTTCGTGCTGGCCCTGGACGGGCGTCTGCCCGCGGTGCTGCTGTGCCTGGTGCTGGCGCTGCTGTCGCTGCTGCGGGCCCGCCCCCTGCTGGGCCGGGCCCAGCGCACCCCGGTGCTGCTGGCCGGCACCGTGGGGCTGGGCCTGGCCGCCGCGACCACCTTCGCCGGTGGGTCCATGCCGGTCCGGCTCGGCCTGATCCTGGGCGGGCTGGTGCTCGCCGCCGTGATCAGCCTGATCTACGGTCTGACCGTCGCCGGCAAGCGCATCTCGCCGGTCTGGGGCCGGCTGCTCGACATCGCGGAGATCCTGCTCATCATCTCGCTGGTGCCGCTCGCGTTCTGGGTCTGCGGCCTCTACGGCTGGATCGTCAACCTCCGACCCTGACCGGGCCTCGCCGCCGCGCCGGTCAGCGCGACCGCAGGCTGGTGGAGACGCCGAGCGTCGACGCGACCGGAGCGGTGGCGTAGACGCCAGGCGCGTGCTGACCGTCCGCCGGCCGGGTGGCGGCGCCCACCCGGTCGGCGACCTCGCGCACCACCTTGACCAGGGCCTCGACGTGGTTGTCCATTGCCGCGACCCGCAGCAGCGGCGCCGCCACCCGACCATCGCCCGCAACGGTCACGGCCACCGTGTGCGACGGCGCCGAGGTCGCGGTGATCGCGTCCACGAGCGGGCCGAGCGGCGCGTCGGAACGGCCCCGCAGCGTCATGCAGCGGTGCGTCCAGCCACCGCCACGCAACCCGTCCCAGCTCTCGGCCGGCGCCTCCGGCACCAGGTCCAGGCCGGCGGCCGAGACGATTGCCGCGCGCAGCTCCTCACGACCCAACGGGCGATGGGCCAACCCCGCCGAGGTCAGCGCCTTACCGAGCCGGCCGACCCCGGCGGCCACCGTCCGGTGCACACCGGTCAGCCCGCCGCCCCGGCTCACCGACTCGACCCGGGCGTCGCGGACGGTGAGCCGCACCGCCACCCAGACCGTCCGGTGTGCGGCCGGCGGCGCGCCGGGTGCCGGATACCAGACGAGCGTGTGCGCGACGACCTGCGTCCGGGAGACCGGGGCGCTGAAGTCCGCGAGCACCCGCAGCGCACGGTCCACCGCGGAGGCGTCGACGGAGCCGACCGCCGCACCGGTGGCCGACTGCAGGGCGACGGCCGCGAACCAGCCCTGGTCGTCGCGCCCGATGCCGAGCCGGGTGCCCCGGTCGGTCAGCTCGATGACGCTCAGCTCGGGGGCGAGCGCGGCCAACCGCGGGTCGGTCGCCGTGCCGCTCGTCAGCGCGGCCGACGCGCGCTCGGCGCGCCGACGCAGTCGGCGGCGCAGCAGCAGGTCCTCGAACCACCAGCGGCCACCCCGGCGGGCGAAGGCCGCCAGCACGACGAGCAGCGCCGCCGCGCCCGCCGCGGGGAGAACCCAGCTGGGCCCGGCCGTGGCGGCCCAGACCCCGACCACGCACAACTCCAGCACGACGAGCTGCCCGACCAGCACGGGGCCGATCCGTCCACGACCGGGCCGCTCCGCCGGTGGCACCGGCCGGGTCGGAACGTCGACAGGGTCCGTGACCGCTCGGGCGGGTGGCGCCTGAACCTGCGTCATCGCTGACTGTCCCTCCTGCACGGTACGGCTCTGCGCCGGGTCGGTCCGGTGCCGGCCAACAGCGGTGGTCCCAAGGAACCATCGTCGGCCCCTTATCGTAGGGAAGCCCGCGACGACACCTCGACCTGATCGTCGCGGATCCACCCCGCCGGAGGTAAGTCATGCGGACCCGCCGCGATCAGGTGCAGGCGTACCGCTTCGTCACCCGCCGCATCGTCTCGGCCCTGCTGTCGGGCGATCCGGAGACCACAAACCTGCCGATGCGACGGCTCGGCATGGCCGTCTTCGGCAGCGTTCTCGCCGCGGCCATCGTGCTCGGTGGGGTGGGCGCGTACGGCCAGCTGACCGGCGGCTCAGCGCCGCTGGACGACAAGACCCTGGTCATCGAACGGGAGACCGGCGCGACGTACGTGTTCATCGAGGGGAAGCTGCACCCGACGCTCAACTACACCTCGGCGCGTCTGATCGTCAACGATGCGAGTGCCGAGGTGCGGACGATGTCCCAGGCGTCCCTGCGGGACCGGCCCCGCGGCGTGACCGTCGGCATCGTCGGGGCACCGGACGCCCTACCGGACCGCAAGTCGCTGACCGGGCTGCCCTGGTCGGTCTGCGACGTACCGGACCCGGTCGACCGGCAGCGGTCCAGTACCCGGTTGGTGATCGACCGTGCGCTGCCCGGCGGTAAGCCGCTTGGCGACCAGGGCGTGCTGGTCTCGGTGGACGACCAGCGGTACCTGATCACCAACAACGCCCGGCTCCAACTGCTCGACCCGTCCCGCACGATCACGGCGCTGCGGATGGCCGGCACCGAGCGACTCCAGATCGGCCAGCAGCTGCTCAACGCCGTGCCGGCCGGGCCACCGTTGCGCCGGCCGTCGCTTACCGGTGAGGGCGAGCCCAGCAGCCGCAGGGTGGCGGGGCAGTCGTACGACGTGGGTTCGGTGTTCAAGGCCGCCGGGCGGCACTACGTGCTGACCCGCGACGCTCTCGTGTCGATAAGTGAGATCACCGCGTTGCTGCTGATCAGCAACGGTGGTCGGATCACCGACATCACCCCGAACCAGGCCAGCGAGGCGTTCGAGGAGCGGCGGATCGAGGAGGCGGGGATGCCGCCGACGATGCCCACCCTCTACGCGGCGCGGCCCGGCCAGACCACGCTCTGCGCGACGTACCGGAAGGGCACCGCGGGCGGCCCACCGACCACCACCCTGGAGGTCTTCGACCGGGTGCCGACCGAGTTGACCGACAGCGATCCGGGTCTGGTACCGGTACGCCAGACCCGGCGCGACGCCGTACGCACCGCCGAGGCGGTGCTCCTGCCCGGTGGCAAGGGTGTCATCGCGCAGGCCTCGCCCGGTGCCGGAACCAGCGGGTCCGGCGCCGCTGGGTCGACGATCTACCTGATCAGCCCGCAGGGCATCAGGTATCCGCTCGCCTCGGCGGCCACGCTCGACGTGCTCGGCTACGGCGGGGTCACGCCGCTGGCGGTGCCCGGCTCCCTGCTCGCGCTCATTCCGACCGGGCCGACCCTGGACCGCGAGGACGCGTTCGCCGTCTTCGCCCAGGACGGGCCGGCCCCGGCCGTACCCCCGTCTGTCGCGCCGAGGTCGACCTCCCCGTCGGCGGCACCGCCCTCGGGATCGCCGTCACCGTCGGGCTCTTCGTCGCCGTCGGGCTCGTCGTCACCGTCGGGCTCGTCGTCACCGTCGGGCTCGACACCGTCGGCTCCGGCGAGTGGCGCCGCGCCGAACGGCGGGGCCGGCGGCGGGGGTTCGACGGAATCGACGGACGCCGACGGCTGAGCAGCCTCGGCGGGTCGCCCGGAGTCGCACTGGTGGACTAACCTGAATGTCGCTGACGGTTGTCAACCAGAACGACGGGGATGTTGCCATGGCCGGGCGTACGGAAGTCGACCTGTTGTCCCTTGAGGACTTCCACGAGCACCTGGCGTCGCGGTTGAGTCAGGCCGAGTCGGTGCTGCGCAAGCTCAACACCGAGATGCAGTGCCGTCCTCCGGCGCTGGGCTCGTTCCTCGACGCCACCGACAACGCGCGTCGCTACAGCGAGGTGCACCAGTCCTATGTCGACCAGGCCGAACGCATCCGGCAGGCGGTGCTCGCGGCCCAGCAGGCGACGAGCACGATCCTCGGCAACTACCGCACCGCCGAGGCACGTAACGCGGCCAACGCCGGCGATGTCACCGCCGCGCTGACCCCGGTCGACCGGGCGTTGCAGCCGAAGGAGGACGGGCGTGTCTGAATACACCCAGCGCTACCAGGGCCAGAGCCACCAGCAGCTGTATGACGGCCTGATGGCGGGCAAGCCCGAGCAGATCGAGGGCGTGGCCACCCAGTGGGCCGAGCTCAAGGGCATCCTCGACGGCCTCGGCCGCGAGCTGAGCGGCGACCTGGAGAAGCTCGGCAACACCTGGACGGGTTCGGCAGGTCGGGAGTTCCACCGGCGGCTCAGCCTGATCGTCGCCCACAGCGACGCGCTGGGCGAGGGGATGGCCGGCATCAAGCAGGGGTTGACCATGATGGCCGACCATCTGCGCGCCGCCCACAAGCAGGCCGAGAGCCCCGAGGAGACCGACGACAACGACAAGGCGATCTCCGGTGCGATCAAGGGTGGCGCCACCTTCGGTTTGACCGGTCTGATCGTCGGCGGCATCGCGGGCCACCAGCAGGACAAGGCCGAGCAGGAGAAGGCCCACCAGCGGATGGTCAACCTGGTGGCCGACCTGGCCAGCAGTTACGACCTCTCCGCCTACGACCGCGTGGTCGACCCACCCCCGCCAGATCCGGATACTCCGACCACCGCCCGCAAGGATCCGACGACGCCGCAGAGTGTCTCGGCCATCGCCAAGGTGAGCAGCGGCCCCGGGACCGGCACTGACACCGGGCAGACCGGCGACAAGACGATCTCCACACCGGACCGCGTCGCCGAGCTGCCCGGCGGCGATTCCGATCCGGGCCAGGTCGGCTCGGGCACCGGCGGCAACACGGCCGTCGTCACCGGCCCGATCGGTGCCGGAAACGGGAGCGGCACGTCTCTCGCCGGGGCGGACCCACTTCTCGGCGGCGCGCTGCTCGGCGGGGGTGCCGTCGGGCTGATCGGCCTGTCCGGGCCGGCCGGCGCACCCGCCGGGGCGAGCACCGGCCCCGGCCTGCTCTACGGAACACAGGGCGGGGCGCCGGCCGGTGGCGTGTTGCGCAGCGGCGCGCTCGCGGGTTCGGGCAGCGCGGCTCCCACCTCGCCACGCCCGACCGGCGGTGCTGCGGCCCCGACGGAGACCCGCGCCGCAAACGGGGTCGGGCGCAGCTTCGACGGCCAGCGCGGTGGGGGCGGCGGCCGGGCCGCGGTGACGGGTGGCAACGCCCGGCCGGGTTCCGGCAACGGTCGTCCCGGCGTGCTCGGTGGGCAGGGTCGAGCGCCTGACGACGACTCCGACGAGCGGCTGACCTGGTTGACCGAGGACGAGATGGTGTGGCAGGGCGACGACAAGGCCGCGCCGCCGGTGCTCGGCACCGGCAGCTGACCACGTCCGCCGCCGGCAGGTTCGCAGCACCGGCGGCGCCACCGTTTCCGGGGCCCGGCCGATGGCGTCCACAGTGCGCATGGTGGTAGCGGTCACGCCAGCGCGGCCCGTCGCCGTGCTGCGGTCCGCCAGGACTGGCGATAGGTTGGTCGGGTGTCCTCCGCAGCGTCTGCCCGCCCAGCCCGGTGGGCTGTGCTGCGGTCACTGCGCGAGCTGACCCGTCTGGCGATCACCGCCCTGGTGCTCGCGGTCGGCCTCGGTGCCGCTCTCGCCGCGACCCCACCGCCGGCCCCCACGCAGCTGCGGCCCAGTGCCGTGAGCAGCCGGGTGGCGAGTGTCCACCCCGACGCCGGCCCGGCCATCGAGCGGGCCGCCCAGCCCGCGCCCGCCCCGCCGGCCGACACGCTCGACAGCGCGACGGCGACCGGTCCGGTTGCTGCGGCCCCGGTGCACGTCCCGGCCATCGATCCCGGTCGTGACACTCCAGCGCGACGTGGCCCGCCCGCCCGCTGAGCCAGGCCCGGCCATCCCCGGCACCCCATCCCGGCTGATCCCGCTCGGCACCTGAAGTCGCCGTCGACGGGACGACCCCTGACCGGGCCGACCGGTGCCGCCGCGCCCTCCTGCCGCCCGTCGATACCCGCATTCGACCGCGAGGTGCTGATCATGGATACCGTCCTCTCCGCCGTCCTGCCCGACCTCTCCCGGGCCGCCGTCATCTGGCTGAGCCTTCTGGCGGTGGTCGCAGTCGCCGTCGCCGCCCTGCTGCTGCGGCCCGGCCGGTTCCGCTTCGACCCGGGGGCCCGGATTCGCCGCGCGGCGATGCCGAGCCACCTCGAACAGGCGCAGGAGGAGAGGGAGCAGAGCCGTTACGCGCAGGAGGTCGCGGTGGCGGCGGAGCGGGCCACCACCACCGCGCAGCGCCGCCGGGTGGAGTGGGTGGCCGCGCAGGAGGCGGTCGAGGCGGCCTGGCTGGCGTACGAAGCCGCCGAGGCCGGCGTACGGCGGCTCGACGCGGCGGCCGCGATGCCCCTGCCGCACACCGTCCGGACGCCCGCCGAGTACGCGGACCGCGAGCGCTACCTGCACCGGGCGGCGTTGGATGCGTACTGGCGGCGGGAGTTGTCGGTGGAGCAGCTCAGCGACGTCTTCGCGCACCGCGACGGGTGGGACCCGCGGCTGCACCCGGTCGAGCAGGAGTTGGTGCTCCAGCGGGCGATCCGGGACAACCTGGCGGCCAGGCACGCCGCAGCTCGCGAGCGGGAGCAAGCCACCTGGCGGGCAGCGGAGGTGGCGGTGGCCGCGGCCCGCAGTCTGCGCGAGGAGGCGCACGCGGCGACCGGCCGACGGGTCGCCGAGTCGGCATCGGTGCTGCCGCTGAGCGAGGTTGCCCGACCGTCGGTCGCGCAGACCCGGGAGAACGTCGAGCAGACCCGGGAGAACACGGTGACCGCTCGCGGTCGGGCGACCGTGCCCGCGTTCTGAGCCGCGCGGCGTCGCGTGGGTTAGCGTGACGGCATGTCCCGACAGGCGTGGGTCCTCGTGGTGATCGCCAGCATCCTGGCGCTCGCCACACTTGCCGGTGCCGTGGTGCTCGCGGTGCGCGTGGTGCGTACGCGGCGGCTGTTGAATGGGCTCGGCGCGGGCGGCAAGGTCGCCTTCTACGGGGCGCTGATCTACACGATCTTCCCGGTCGACGTGCTGCCGGACCCGATCTACCTGGATGACATGGGAGTCCTGGCCGCCGCGTTGATCTACCTGACCCGGCTGGTGCACCAACGTCGGGCGGCGGGCCGCCAGCTGCCCGGTCAGCCGGACGCCCCGCCGGACCGGGACCGGGTACGCCGCCGCGTGCCATGATCAGGATCGGTTCGGCGGACAGGGGACGGGCATGGCGGGCGATCATCGGTTGAGCGTGCACGATGAGCGTGTTGTCGCCTTCTGCGCGGAACGACACCTCGCGACGCTTACCACCCTGCGGGCGGACGGCACCCCGCACGTCGTACCGGTCGGGGTGACTCTCGACCCGACTGCCGGGCTGGCGCGGGTCATCACCTCCGGCGCCTCCCACAAGGCCCGTCAGGTGGCGGCGGCCGGCGCGGCGGGCGCCCCGGTGGCGGTGTGCCACGTGGATGGCCGCCGCTGGTTGACGATCGAGGGTCGCGCGGTGCTGCGATCGGACCAGGCAGCGGTGGCGGAGGCGGAGCGGCGGTACGCCGAGCGGTATCGGACGCCACGTCCGAATCCGGACCGCGTGGTCATCGAGATCACCGTGACCAGGCTGCTCGGGAGCCTCTGAGCCGACCGCACGTCCCCGTTGACCGGCTCGGGGTCGGGGGGTGCCGCAGTGCCCTCGGCCTGCGGAATTCTTCGCGGAGCAGAGCGGTTACGTCCTCGGTACGCCCAGGGCCGAGACCACGGATGGTCGGCCCCTCGTGTTGCGCCGAGCGCCATTCCCGGTGCTGCCGCCCTCCGCCGGTCGGAGGCGCCAACCCCCGAACGGAGACTCGACCATGAACCCGATCGTCCAGAAGAGTGGTCTGTCCGTCGTCGGCCTGCTGGTCGCCGGCGGTTGTGCCCTCGGACCGGCGGTGGCCGCGCAGGCCGCCCCGGCGCCCGCCGCCCCGGCCCCGTCGAGCCAGACCGACCGGCACGCCGAGCGGATTCTCGGCGTCGACTACCAGGCCCAGCCGAACTTCTACTACTGCGGCCCGGCCGCGACCAGGATCGCGTTGTCCGCCCAGGGCAAGGCGCTCACCCAGGACGAGGTGGCCCGGCTGCTGGGCACCACCGAGGCGGGCACCCCCTCGGCCCTGGACACCACCCGGGTCCTCAACGAGCTGACCGGGGGCAAGTACAAGACCACCGAGATCCGTGACTCGGTGGCCCGCCCCGACCAGGTCGAGCAGCTGCGCCGCGACGTGCTTGCCGCGGTCGACGCCGGCCGACCGGTGGTGGCCAACATCAAGGGCACGACTGTGGACACCGACGGCAACCCGCACTCGTACGAGGGCGGCCACTACCTGACCCTTGTCGGCTACCGCGACGGTGGCGACACGATCCGGGTCGCCGACCCGGCCGACCCGGCGTTGGGCGAGTACTGGATGAGCCTGCCCAAGGTCGCCAACTGGATCGCCGAGCGCGGTTACTCCTCCTGATCAGCACGGTCACCGGGCCGGCCTCTCCCGTGCGGGGAGGCCGGCCCGCCCGTCGTCACGGGTCCGGGCGGCGAGGTGGGCGCGTCGGCGGGCGCGGGCGGCCCGCGTCGGCCGGGCCCGGTGCAGTTGTCGCCGGATCGGCGGGTGGATCTCCGCCTCGCCGGCGCCGGCCGCCCGGCGCACGATCCGGTTGGCGTCGTCGGGTTCACTACCGGATGCCCGCAACAGGTCACTTGCCGCGGTGCGCAGTCCGGTGACGAGGGATTCGCCGAACGAGTGGACACCGCTCACGGAGGCCCGCCCGGCCAACTCGGCGCACTCCTGGACCAACCGGCGGGTGCGCCGGGGATCGTCGCCGACCTTGCACTCCGTACGCATCTCCGCCACCGCCTGACCCAGCCGGGCCATCGCGTCCGGTAGCTCCGGCGGAATCGGCTCGTCGTACTGCAGAGCGGTTGTCGACCAGCGGGCCATTGCACGGGTATCCAGCAGCAACCGCTCCAGGTGCCCCGCGCTGCGGGCGTAACGGTGGTACTGCTGGCGGCGATGCCAGCGCACCGGGGCGATCGTCACCACCTCCTCGGCGCCGCTGAGCGCGTCGTGCAGCCGGCCCAGGTCGTCCTCGGTACTGCGGAGTCGCTCCAGGACGTTCATGGTCCGGGCGCCGTCGCGCTCGCGCATCGCCTGCGCCAGTTCGGCGAGCTGCTCGCAGAGGATCGCGAAGATCGGTGCCGCGGCCCGGTCCAGCACCCGCATCGGGTTGATCGGCAACAGCAGCGCGACCACCACCAGGCCGACCACCCCACCGACGAGCGCGTCGAAGATCCGGGGCACCTCCAGGCCCCGTTGCATCGGAGCCAGCGTGGCGATCAGCACGGCGGTACCGCCGGCCTGACCGACGAGGGGACCACCCTTGCCGGCTACCAGCAACGCGGAGGCGATGGCCAGCGCGACCACCACGCCGGTCTGCCACGGGCCCGAGCCGAGCAGGAAACGCAGCGTGTCACCGATGACGATGCCCAGAGCCACACCGCCAAGCAGCTCGAACGTGCGCCGGGCCCGTTGCCCGATGGCGGTGGCGATCGTACCGACGGCGGCGGCGGGAGCGAAGACGTGCGCTCCGGGACCGAGCAGGTTCTGGGCGAGCAGGGCGGCGATCGCCGCAGCCAGCCCGGCCTGGATGGAGATCACCAGGGTGACCTCCCACTGCCGGGCCCGGATCCGACCGGCCTGCCCACCACGGTGCCGCACCCTGCGGACCGCCCGCTCGGCGGTCTCGTCGAGCCGCGACTGATCGCGGTCGGCGGATGGGCGGTCGTCGGCCATGGCGGCGGTTACCCCGGCGACGGCGGGGCATTCGTCGCGCCTCGCCACCACCGCCACCGCAGCCACCAGCGGCCCCGTCGAACACATCGTCAACCGTGTGTTTGTGCAGCCCCGTGGGGGTACCAGTGCCACACACCTCCACCGATCCGCAACCGGTAAGGGGCCGTGACATGAGCAATCCACCTACCGTCGACGACCATGATGTCGTCGACATCCTGCTGTCCGACCACCGTGAGATCGAGTCAGTCCTCGTCGAGTTGGCGACCCGCCAGGGCGACCCTGAGCATCGGCGGCGTCTCGCCGACGTGGTGATCGCCGAACTCGTCCGGCACTCGGTGGCCGAGGAGGCGTACGTGTATCCGATCGCCCGCAAGGTGCTGCCCGACGGCGACGAGATCGCCGACCGGGAGATCGCGGAGCACGCCGACGCCGAGCGGACCATGAAGGAGTTGGAGTCGGCCGACCCGGCCGACCCCCGCTTCGACGAGCTGCTCGCTCAGCTGACCAGCACCGTCCGGCACCACGTGACGGAGGAGGAGAAGGAACTCTTTCCCCGGCTACGCGCGGCGACGGCCCGGGAGGAGCTGGTCGAGATCGCTGCCAGGGTGACGGCGATCAAGAAGTTCGGGCCGACCCGGCCACATCCGGGGAACCCGGAGCACCCGCCGGCGAACCGACTGCTCGCCCCGGGGATCGGTCTGGTCGACCGGCTGCGCGACGCGTTGAGCGGGCGACCCACCTCGATCGACGAGCTGCACCACAAGCACCAGCGCTGAGCCGCGCCCCGCCCAGGCCTGGCGCTCCCGG
Organism: Micromonospora sp. NPDC003944; assembly: GCF_053605225.1. Taxonomy (NCBI): domain Bacteria; kingdom Bacillati; phylum Actinomycetota; class Actinomycetes; order Micromonosporales; family Micromonosporaceae; genus Micromonospora; species Micromonospora sp. NPDC003944. The sequence continues at coordinate 47,330 of NZ_JBSGIV010000003.1, read as the reverse complement.
GTCGCCGACCGCTCGGCGGCCCGGGAGAAGGCGTGGCGGTCAGCGGACCTGGTCGCCCTCACCGGTACGCGCCTGGGCCTGGTCCACGCCCTTGTCGATCTGGTCGCCGTACTTACCGCCGGTGCGCTTGTCGGCCATCTCGCCGGCCTTCTCCGCACCCTGGTCGACCTGCTTGTCATGCTTGTCCGCGAAGTCCTTGGCCCTGTCCATGAAGTCACCCACGGCGTTCCTCCTCAGTCCGGTCCGCCCCCTTCGCGTTCCCTCGGCCCGACAGCGCAAACGCCGTCGTTCCGGCTGCGGCTCGCAAACGTCCACCCGCGCCACGTCGGCGGGCGTACGATCCGCGCGGGCGTCGGCCGCCGATTCGGGTGTCGGGGCACGACCGACCGGGTACCGACCTCGTCGAGATCGAGGAGGACCGACATGGCCGCAGAGGCACCCGGACCGACAGGCGGCCCCGGGCCGCGCCAGACCTGGGCGGCGCTGCCGTGGCTGGTCCGAACCGCGGTGTTGTGGAGCGCCTGTCTGGTGGTGATCGCCGCAGGGCTCTACCTGCTGGGCAGGATCGCCGTCCTGTTGGCGCCGCTGGCCATCGCGCTGGCCGCCACCATCTTCCTCGCCGCCCTGCTCGACCCGGTCCTGCTCCTGCTGCGCCGGTTGCGCCTCCCGGCGGCGCTTGCCGCGCTCTGCACCGTACTGCTGCTGCTCGGCATCCTGGTCGGCGTCGGCGCCCTGGTGTGGAACCTGACCGCCAGCCAGTTCGACCAGCTCAGCCAGGAGCTGACGCAGGGGGTCGAACGCAGCCGGGACTTCGTGACGTCCACGCTGCCGGTCACCGAGGCACAGCTGGAGCGGCTCGTCGACCAGGCCCGGGAGGGGCTCAGCGGCAGCTCTCCGGACCCGGTGGCCGGCGCCCGGACCGCCACCGAGGTGTTCGGCTCCGCGCTGCTGGCTCTGGTGCTGCTCTTCTTCCTGCTCAAGGATGGCCGGTCGATGTGGCACTGGGTGCTGTCCCGGGTGTCCGGCCCGAACCAGCAGGTGATGGCCGAGGCCGGCCGAAACGGTTGGCAGACGTTGGGGGCGTACAGCCGGGGCACCATGTTCATCGCCGCCATCGACGCGCTGGGCATCGGGTTGGCCCTCGTGGTGCTGCGGGTGCCACTCGCCCTGCCGCTGGCGTTGATCACTTTCCTCGGCGGGTTCGTGCCGATCATCGGGGCAACCGTCGCCGGCGCGGTGGCGGTGCTTGTGGCGCTGGCCGCGAACGGTCCCACCACCGCGCTGCTCACCCTCGCGGCGGTGATCGCCGTCCAGCAGATCGAGGGCAACCTGTTGGAGCCCCTGGTGATGAAGCGTCAGGTCCGGCTGCATCCGGCGGTGATCCTGGTGGCGGTCACCGCGGGCACGCTGATCGCGGGCATCGCCGGCGCCTTCGTGAGCGTCCCGATCACCGCCGTCCTCTGGCGCGTCATCGACACCGTCCAGCAGCGCCGTTCCACCTCGGCCCTGCTGCCTGCGGACTGATCATCGGCTGAGGTGCGTGGTGAACCAGCCGCCGGCCTGGTCGGCGACCTGCTCAAGGGTGCCGGGCTCCTCGAAGAGATGGGTGGCACCGGGGATCACCCGCAGCTCGCCGACCTCCCCCAACTCGGCAAGCGCCCGCTCGTTCAGCGTGATCACCTCTTCGTCCAGCCCGCCCACCAACAGCAACGTCGGGGTGCGCACCCGGGCCAGCGCACCCTCGGCCAGGTCCGGCCGACCACCGCGGCTGACCACCGCACCCACCCGATCGGCCCGCGTCGACGCCGCGACCAGGGCGGCGGCAGCACCAGTGCTGGCCCCGAACAGGCCGATCGGCACGTCACCGGCGGGACGTTCGGCGGCCAGCCAGTCGACGATCCCGGCCAGCCGGCTGGCCAGCAGACCGATGTCGAAGCGCAGTTCGGCGGTTCGCGCGTCCACCTCGTCCTCGGCCGGGGTGAGCAGGTCGGCAAGCACCGTGCCGAGCCCCCGGTCGTTGAGCGTCCGGGCCACCGCCACGTTGCGCGGGCTGTGCCGGGAACTGCCGCTGCCGTGCGCGAACAGCACCACGCCGACCGGCTGGGCGGGCAGCGTCAGGTCGGCGGGGAGTTGGGCGTCCCCGACCGGAATCGTCACCGTGCCACGCTGCTCGTCCATGCCGCACCTCCGCGTGCTCGCCGGTGGTCGGGGTACCCCGCCCGCCGCGCGGCACGCCACCGACGGCCGCGTCACCCGGGTCGGAGCGCCGCCGGGCCGCGTTTGCCCGATGGGGGGTCGGGTACGCGACGAGCGACCGCAGACCGTGTCGGCGCAACCGCGCCCCGACGGATCGCGAGGATCGTCATGGCCAAGCAACAGATTTCGCGGCAGCAGCAGCTGACCGAGCGGACCCAGCGCGAACAGGACGCCGAGCGCAACCAGGACTTCGGGGACCAGGACTTCGGCGACCAGGCCGCCTCGGCGCGGCTGCCCGACGATCCGAAGGCGGCGGCGCCCCGGGACGCGATCGGACGTCCGTCGACAGGTGAGCCGGTCTGACGTGTCGGACTGGGCGGGCGGGGCGGGCAGTTCCGCCCCGCCCGTCACTGTTCGCGTTCGGGCAAACGCAGCAGCGGGGACCGGCCCGGTGGTTGCTCGGGTGGGGGGCCGGACGGCTCGGCCTGCGGAACCGGCACGGTGACCGGCTCGTCGCAGGTCACCCGCAGCTTCTGGTCGTGGTGGCGCAGCTCCACCACGTCGTCGGGCCCGCCGTGGCGCAGCGAGTACGTCGTCTGGTGCGGCCGGACGTCCACCCGCAGCGCCAGCCCTCGCCACTGCAACGAGAACTCCAGGCGGCTGAGTCGGCTGGAGAGCCGGGGCGCGAAGGACAGCTCGCCGTCGTGGTCCCGTAGACCGCCGAACCCGCTGACCAGGGCGAGCCACGCGCCGGCCAACGACGCCATGTGTACGCCGTCGCGGGTGTTCTCGTTGAGGTCGTGCAGGTCCATGAGCGCGGCCTCACGCAGGTAGGTGTGCGCGAGTTCCGGATGGCCCACCTCGGCGGCGAGCACCGACTGGGTGCAGGCCGACAACGACGAGTCGCGCACGGTGCGGCGCTCGTAGTAGAGGAAGTTGCGCAGCTTCTCCTCGGGGGTGAAGGCGTCCCCCCGCCAGTGCATGGCGAGGACCAGGTCGGCCTGCTTCACCACCTGCTTGCGGTACAGCTCGAAGTAGGGGTAGTGCAGCAGCAACGGGTACTTCTCCGCAGGTGTGTGCGTGAAGTCCCACTCCTGGAGCCGGGTGAAGCCTTCCACCTGCTGGTGGACGTCGAGTTCCTCGTCGTACGGGATGTGCATGGCGGTGGCGGCGTCCCGCCAGCTCGCGGCCTCCTCGTCGGTGACCCCCAGGTGGAACGCCTCGTCCCGGTGGCGCATGACCACGTCGGCGGCGGCGAGCAGGTTCCGCTGCGCCATCAGGTTGGTGTAGATGTTGTCGTTCTTCACGGCGGTGTACTCGTCCGGGCCGGTGACACCATCGATGTGGAACTGCCCGTGCCGGTCGTGGTGGCCGATCGAGCGCCACAGCCGGGCGGTCTCCACCATCAGCTCCAGCCCGATCTCCCGTTCCAACTGGGTGTCCCCGGTGACCATCACGTAGCGGCGCATGGCGTCGGCGATGTCGGCGGCGATGTGGAAGGCGGCCGTGCCGGCCGGCCAGTATCCGGAGGACTCCGGACCCTCGATGGTGCGCCAGGGGAAGGCCGCCCCCTTGAGGTTGAGCGTCTCGGCGCGTTCTTTCGCCGAGTCCAGCGTGCTGTGCCGCCACTGCAACGCGCTGCGCACCGCGCTGGGCTGGGTGTACGTGAGCACCGGCAGGACGAACATCTCGGTGTCCCAGAAAGCGTGACCGTCGTAGCCGGGGCCGGTCAGCCCCTTCGCCGAGATCGGCCGCTGCTCGGCCCGCGCGCCGGCCTGCAGGACGTGGAAGAGACCGAACCGGACCGCCTGCTGCACCTCCGGGTCGCCCTCGACAAGCACGTCGGAGGCGTCCCAGAACTCGTCGAGGTAGTTGCGCTGCTCCCGGTGGAGCCCGTCCCAGCCGTCGAGGCGGGCGCCGGCAAGCGCCGCGCCGACCTGGTCGCGCAGCGCCGGCAGGGACCGACGGCTCGACCAGCTGTACGTCAGGTACTTGATCACCCGCAGCTTCTCGCCGGGCTTGAGCACGCAGGCGATCGTGGTACGCACCCAGTCCTGGTAGCCCTCGGACTCGATGGTGGTGTGGTCCGGGCCGTGCACCTCGTGCTCCATGGCGGCGGCGACGCGCAGGCCGGAGACCTTGGTGCGGTGGATGAGCTGCCCGCCGTCGGGCGTGGTCAGCTCCTCCTCGGCCTGTAGCGGCGACTCCAGCACCGCGGCGACCCGGGGGTCCTTGCTCTGCGCGGGCAGTGACTCGTTGGCCACCAGCTCGGACTGCACGATGAGCCGCAGCGGGCGGTCGACGGCCTCCACCTCGTAGCTGATGGCGGCCACGGACCGCTGGGTGAACGACACGAGCCGGGTGCTGCGGACCTTGACCTCGCGGCCGGCGGGCGAGCGCCAGTGCAGCTCCCGGTGCAGCGTGCCGGCCCGCAGGTCGAGGACCCGCTCGTGGGCGAGCAGCTCCCCGTACCGCACGTCGAGCGGTTCGTCGTCGACGAGCAGCCGGATCAGTTTGCCGTTGGTGACGTTGACGATGGTCTGCCCGGACTCGGGGAAACCGTAGCCCGCCTCCGCGTACGGCAGTGGGCGCAGTTCGTAGAACGAGTTGAGGTAGGTGCCGGGGAGCCCGTGCGGCTCACCCTCGTCGAGGTTGCCCCGCAGGCCGACGTGCCCGTTGGAGAGCGCGAAGACCGACTCCGACTGGGCCAGCACGTCCATGTCCAGCCGGGTCTCCCGGACGTGCCAGGGCTCGACCGGATAGGCGCGCTCGCGAATCATGTGGAGCCTCTTTCGGCGGCGAGCGGGTCGGTCGAGGTGCGGGGCGGGGATGCCGGTTCGGCGGCGTCGAGGAGGTCGGCGAGGTCTGTCACCACGACGTCGGCGCCGTGGGCGCGCAGCTCGTCGGCCTGCCCGACCCGGTCGACGCCGACCACGTAGCCGAAGCCGCCGGCGCGGCCGGCGGCCACCCCGGAGAGCGCGTCCTCGAAGACGGCCGCCTGTGTCGGGTCGACGCCGAGCAGCGTGGCTCCGGCGAGGAAGGTGTCGGGGTGTGGTTTGCCCCGCAGCCCCTGGGCACGGGCGACCAGCCCGTCCACCCGGGCCTGTAACAGCGGCTCCAGCCCGGCGGCGGCGACCACCTCGCCCCCGTTCGCGCTCGCGGTGACCACGGCGCGATGGAGCCCACCGGCGGCCGCCGCCTTCAGGTACCGCACCGAGCCCGGGTAGACCTCGACGCCTGCGGTGCGCAGCCGGTGCAGCAGCAGGACGTTCTTGCGGTTGCCCAGGCCGTTGACGGTCTCGGCCTCGGGCGGGTCGTCCGGGCTGCCCTCGGGCAGCACGATCCCCCGGGAGGCGAGGAACGTTCGGACGCCGTCGGCACGGGGTCGGCCGTCGACGTAGCGGTTGTAGTCCGGACCCGGGTCGAACGGTTGGAACGGCTCACCAGAGGCCGTGGCGCGTTGACGGAGAAACTCGTCGAACGTCTGCGTCCAGGCGGTGTTGTGGACCCGGGCGGTCTGCGTCAGCACACCGTCCAGATCGAAGAGACAGGCGGTCACGTGAGCAGGTAGGCCCAGCACGCTACGAATCTATCCACCCCACTGCGCCCGCAAACCCGTTTCCGCCGCTCCGAAGCGGTTCAGTTCGGTCGCAACGTCCAGATCACGGTCATCGCCGAGGTCGGCTTGCCGTCCTCGGTGGCGATCTCCACCGTGACCGGGAACTCCGGGCGCCGACCAGCCTCCAGCTCCTCGATCACCTCGGCCGCCGGCCGGCCGAGTCGCGCGGTGGCAAGCACCGGACCCATTGCGAGTTTCCGGTAGGCGATCTCGGCCCGCACCGCCAACGGCACCGCCCGGTCGAGTAGCTGCCCGAAGGCGGCAAGCACGACCGCGCCGGTGGCCGTCTCCCCGAGGGTGAACATGGCGCCGGCGTGCGGCCCGCCGATGTGGTTGTGGGTGGCCGGCGAGTCGGGCAGCCGGACGACCGCCCGCACGCCACCCTCCGCCTCGGGTGCCACCTCGACGAACTCGATGCCGAGCGTACGAGCGAACGGCACCGCTTCGAGCATGCCGGCCGCCACCTGGCGGGAGTCGATAGTCATGGCCCGACGTTACTTGTCAGTAACCAGGCCGGCAACAGGCAACTTTCCCCGACCGGGCCCGCTCAGAGGTTGGCGATGGTCCGCAGGATCTCCGCGTAGAAGTTGCCGTCGATGCTGCGGAAGAAGGCGAAGTCCTGACCCGGGTCGCCGAAGAACGGCCGCAGCGTCCAGGCCAGCTGGGTGCCGACGAAACCGAAGAGCAGGATCCAGATGTAGAGCAGGGTCATGCTTGCCGGCCGCTGCGTCGGCTCGCCGCGTCGCACGGGCGGGCTGTTCCACGGGCGTTGCGCTCCGTAGCCGGGCGGCAGCACGCCGGGCGGGAACGACGCACCGGCCGGCTGCCCGGGCCACTGCGCCGGCACCGGGGCCGGAGCCGGGGCCGGAGCGGTGGCCACGGCACCGTTCGACGTCGACTCGGCCACCGCGGCGCCGGCCGGCACGGCGACAGGTTCGGCGCTCTGACCGGCGGCCGGCGCGGTGGCCGGCGTCGCCTCGGAGGCCACCGCGACCGGCATGGTCTGCCCGGCGGCCGGGGTGCCGGCCCGCTCCCCGACCGCGGCTCTGGCCGCCTCCGGCGCGAGCAGACCGTGGTCGTTGAGCACCTGCATCCCACCGGTCAGGAAGCGCAGCCCGACCAGCGCCGACAGGGTCAGGATCGCCACGTTGAGCAGCTTGAAGAACCCGTAGTCGTTGGCGGTGATCAGGAAGAACAGACTGATCGGCGCGAACGCCACCGCGAGCATCGAGGTGACAGTGATCGCCACCATCACCAGCGCCAACGACTGCCGTACCGAGAGCCTGGCCCCGAAGACCAGATTGAACAGGTAGAGCGTGGGCAGGCAGATGGCGAGCGTGACCAGGAACAGCAGTGGCAGCTTCAACGCCGAGGTCAGCGCCATCAGCGGGCTGTGGAAGAAACCCAGCACCGCCCCGTAACAGGCCAACGCGATGGCGGAGCTGGCCAACATCCGCCCGGTCAGGGCGTTGAGGTCCCGCTCGGCCACGATCTGCTGCCAGATGCCCTGGCGATCCCGCAGGATGCGCTCGATGACGAGCGGGCTGGGACGGTCACCCGACACGGGTGCACCCCTCTCGGTGGTCTTTCACAGTGGACTGGGTGGGCAGACGGTAGGGCACCGGATGGCGAGCCCGCCACCCCGCTCCGGCACGTCGTCAGCGCCAACCCACGTCGATCCGGTCGCCACGCTCGTCGAAGAAGTGCAGCGCGTCCATCCGCACCGAGACGGCGAGCGGGTGGCCGGCGCTGACCGCCGGGTACGGCGCCAGCCGTACCGCCAGCTCCGCCGGGCGTCGGTGGTGCCGGCCCGGATCGGGGAGCACGCTGGTCTGGACGCCACTGACCGGCGCGTCCTGCTTCTCCACCGGCTTGCCGGTGAGCCGCTGCATCACGGAACCGAACCGGCGCAGGCCGCGCTGGCCGACCGGGGGCTGATCGAGCGGCGCACCCATCTCGTCGACCATGATCGCGGTCGCGCCGATGTCGAGGAACGCCAACGACTCGTGCCCGTGGTGCTCCAGGTAGCGGATCCGCCCGCGCAGCACGTCACCGGGGCTGTCCGGGGCGACCGGGGTGAGCGCCTCGGCCCGCATGCCGACGACGATCCGCTCGCCGTGGTAGTGCGCCACCGCCCGACTGCGGATGTCGTTCCAGGGCAGGTAGAGCGACTGGTCACCGAGGTTGAGGGTGACGTACCGGTCGAGGTGGACGTAGACCGACGCCTCCAGCAGGTTCATCCGCGGGCTGCCCAGGAACGCGGCCACGTAGAGCGTCGCCGGCCGGCCGTACACCTGGGTCGGTGTGCCCACGTCCTGGAGCACACCGCGGCGCATGATCGCCACCCGGTCGGCCATGGTCAGCGCTTCGGCCTGGTCGTGCGTGACGTAGACGGTGGTGACGCCGAGTTCCCGGGTCAGGCCGGAGATCTCCGCGCGCAGCTCGGCACGCAGACCGCTGTCCAGGTTGGACAGCGGCTCGTCCATGAGGAACAGGCCGGGCCGGCGGACGATCGCACGCCCCATCGCCACCCGCTGCCGCTGCCCGCCGGAGAGCTGACCCGGCTTGCGGGCCAGCACGTCGCCGATGCCCAGCGCGCTGGCCACGTCACTGACCCGCTCACCCCTCGGCTCGGGCTCGATCCCGGCCAGCCGCAGCGGAAACGCGATGTTGTCGCCGACGGTCATGTGCGGGTAGAGGGCGAAGTCCTGGAAGACCATGGCGATCTTGCGGTCCCGTGGGGGCAGGTCGTTTGCCAACTCGCCGTCGAGCATGACCGCGCCGGTGGTCGGATCCTCCAGCCCGGCGATCATGCGCAGCACAGTGGACTTGCCGCACCCGGAGGGCCCGAGCAGCACCATGAACTCGCCGTCGTTCACATCGAGGTTGATGCTGTCGACGGCGAGCGTGCCGTCTCGGAAAACCTTGGTCACATCCTTGAGCGTGACGGTGCTCACCGTCTTCCCCCTCAGCGCGTCGGCCGAACCCCACAAGACTGTGACCAGGATCATGGGTTTGTGACATCGGGTAAACGTCTCATGTTCTACCGATGACGCTGCTATTACACGACAGAAGCACCGATCAGCAGCGGGTCGACCGATCTGGCTCGCCGAGGAAGACGCGACGCACCACCCGCTCCGCCGCCCGCCCGTCGTCGAGGGTGCAGAACCGGGCCCGGAAGTGTTCGCGGGCCTTGACCGCCGGCTCCGAGCGCACAGCGTCGGTACGGAACAGGTCGAGCAGATCGGCGAAGGTGGCGGCCACCGCGCCCGGCGGTTCGGCCGTGACGTCGAAGTAGACGCCCCGGGCCAGCCGGTACGCCTCCCAGTCCGGGGTGTAGAGCACGATCGGCCGGTCCAGCACCGCATAGTCGAACATGGCCGACGAGTAGTCGGTGACCAGCACGTCCGCCACCAGATAGAGGTCCTCCACCCGTTGGTGGCCGCTGACGTCGCGCACCCGCTCCCAGGCCTTCGGCTGGCCGGGACGGCGATCCCGGTCGTGGAAGTAGTGGCTGCGCATCAACAACCGGCCCGAGTCACCGAGCGCCTGGACGAACCGGTCCGGGTCGAACGGCGGCCGGTAGCCGGGCAGGTGCTCACGGTGCGTCGGGGCGTACAGGACGACCTGCTCGTCGGGGTCGAGGCCGAACTCCGCGCGGAGTCGGCGTACCTCGTCCGGGCCAGCCGTGACCAGGCGGTCGTTGCGCGGGTACCCCACCTCCAACGTGGTGTACGTGGCCGGGTACGCCCGGTCCCACATCTGGGTGGAGAAGCTGTTGGAGCTGACGCTGTAGTCCCAGCGGTCCACCCGGCGCAGCAGCCCACCGAAGTCCATCCGCCCCGCACCGATCGGGTAGCGCTGCTGATCCAGCCCCATCACCTTGACCGGCGTGCCGTGGTGGGTCTGCACGTGCACCTGTTCCGGTCGCTTGCGGACGAAGTCCGGGAAGTTGACGTTGTTGACCAGCCACCGGGCGCGGGCGAGCACCCGGTAGTACGCGGGCGTGCCAGCCACCACGTACTCCACCCCGGCCGGCACGCTGTCCACCCGGTCCCGGCGCACCACCCACACCCCGCGTACCCCCGGCGCCAACCGGCGGGCAACCTCGTAGATCGCCGCCGGGTTGCAGGAGTAGCCCCGGTACCAGTACGCGGCGTACACCGCGAGCGTCGGGTCGACCGGCCGCCGCAACTCGGCCCGGTAGTACTCGCGCAGCAGCCCGTCGCGGGTCAGCCGGGCACCGCGCCTGGCGACCGGGCCGACCCTGCGCCGGGCGGTGCGGGCCTGCCGGCGGGCGGCATCGCGGGCCCGGCTGGCGGTTCGCAGCGCGCTGAAGGTGCGCCACCGGCCGGAGGCGACGAGCTTGTGCTTGAGCCCCTCGACCCCGTCCGGCACCGGATAGCCGCCGGGCGGTAGCCAACGCTCGTAGTCGGCGGTGATCTGCGCGAAGAACGCCTCCCGCAACTCCGGCGCGATCCGCCGACCGTTGCCGAGCACGGTCAGGTAGTGCCAGATCATCCGTTCGAAGACCACCGGCCGCAGCGCCTCGGTCGCCGACCCCCACTCGTCCATCAGGTGGAAGACCCGGTGCCACTGCGGGAAGACCTCGAAGTGCCGGTCCCCCAGGGTCCGGGTGATCGCCCCGGCCCGGCGTTGGCGGTAGTTGACGCAGACCCGATCCAGTACGCCGATCCGCCGCGCGGCCATCAGCACCGGGTAGCTGAACGAGACATCCTCGTACCAGCCGGGCGCGAAGCGCAGCCCCAGGTCGACGAGGAACCCCCGGCGGACCAGCCGGTTCCACGCCGTGTGCAGCAGGTGCATCGCCTGCGGCCGCTCCCGCAACCGGAAGGTGCCCGGACCCGGCGACTCCGGGAACACCTCGGCCATCGCGCTGCGGGTGGCGGTGTCGTTCCAGTGGGTGCGGACGTGGTCGACGAGCAGGACGTCCGGACGGGTGACCCGCAACCGCTCGGCGACCTCGGTCAGGCACTCCGGAGCCAGCCAGTCGTCGCCGTCGAGGAACCACACGTACTCGCCGACGGCCCGGTCCAGCCCGATGTTCCGGGCCGGACCGAGGCCGACGTTCTCCGGCAGCCGGACAGGGTGGACCCGCTGGTCGCGGGCCGCGTACTCGTCGATGATCTCGCCGCTGGCGTCGGGCGAGCAGTCGTCGACGGCGATCACCTCGATGTCCGTCTCCGGCTGACCGAGGATGGAGTCCAGGCACTCCCGCAGGTATCCCTGCACCCGGAAGGCCGGCACCACGAAACTGATCAGGGTCATCCGGCCGTCCCTCCGTCAGCGCGGCGCGGCACCTCCAGCGCCCGCCGGCGCCACCGACGCCCGCGCGTTACGGGCCGGTCGCACGAACCAGGCCAGGACGACGCTCACCACGAAAAACACGAGAAGGTACGCACCGAGTGTAGCCAGTCCGATACCCGCAATACCGGCGATCGCGGCGAGGGCCAACAGCACTGAGCGCCCCTCCCAACCCAGCGTCGCCGCGTGCAGAGGCGGTGCCGCCTGCCGCTTCTCCAGCCGGGCGGTCAGGTCGTAGTGGTGCACGGTGAGCACGAAGACGTACCCGAAGATCAGCCAGCCGGGCGCCGCACCGACCACCCCCACCGCGATGGCGAAGAGGTACTCGGCGGCCCGCAACGCGGCCGGCACCAGCCAGTCCAGTGGGCCGTTGTGCGCCGCCCCGGCGCCCAGCCCGCCGACAAGCAGCACCAGCAGCGCCACCGGCACCGCCCAGCGCAGCCCCTCGGGCGCGTCGCTCAGCAACGCCCCGACCAGCAGCACCGCCGGACCGAGCGCGGCGATGACCGCCAGGGTGAGCGGCCCCATCGGGCGGACCACCGGCAACCAGCGGGCCAACGGCCCGTCGTCGCGGTGCAGGGTGGCGTCGACCGTGTCCAGCACCGGCACCCACATCCAGCGGGCCCGCAGTGTCCGCAGCGCCCCGGTGTACGCGAACGCCAGCACCCCCCAGACCAGTACGGCGATCAGGCTGACCAGCGGGTTGAACAGCGCCACGGTCAGCGCGATGAGCGCCCACCGCTCCCCGATCGGGAAGACCACCGTCCGCTTCAGCCAGTACGACACCGACCCGGTGTCCGCCTGCACCCGGGTCGACGCCGCGTTGAGCCGGTCACCGATCCCACCGCTGGCGTTCGTCGCCGTACGCGGCCGGCGGGCCGCCTCGTCGTGCAGCACCCCGTACCAGGTGTCGGTCATGTGCCGGACGGTCTGCAACGTCATCGCGGCGATCGCGAGCGCCCACCCGTTGCCCAACCCGGCGTGGCTCACCCCGAAGCCCAACCCGGCGTAGACCAGGTACTCCTTGGCCCGGTCCGCCATCGTGTCCAGCCAGCCACCCCAGGCGCTGAAGTGCCGGGTGTAGCGGGCCAACTGGCCGTCCACGCAGTCGAGCACGAAGCCGAGGTAGAGCAGCACCGCGCCAGCGACGAGCGCGGGTCGCCCACCGACCCCGAACAGCACCGCCGCGCCGAGCGCGAAGAGCACCGAGATCACCGTCACCCCGGTGGGGGTGAGCCGGAGCCGGGCCGAGAGCCGGACCACGTACGGCGACCAGGTGCTGACGAAGTAGGTGGAGAAGAAGTCGTCCCTCTCCTTCACCGACAGCCGCAGTTCCGCCCGGTCCTCGTCGACGGCGCTCACCGCCGCCTCGGCAGCGGTCAGCCCGGCCTGGTCCTCGATCCGGCGGGCGACGAGCAGGCGTACCCGCTGGGCGAAGACCAGGGTGCCGAGCGCCGCGAGGCCCGCGAAGAGCCGGTCCACGGCGGACCCGGGGCCGCCTGCGGCGACGGACCCCCCGGACCCGGCCCCACCGGCGGCCGGCAGCGGTGCCACGTCGCCGGCCGGGCCGATCGGGGCGGCGACGGGCAGCATCCCGGACGCGGCGGCCCGGGCGGCGGCGGCCAGGGTCGGCAGGTCGTCCACGCCGACCCGCAGCGCGCCGCCGAACACGCCGGTGGCGGACCCGTCGAGGGCGTCCAGCGGGCCGGCGTCGACGACCTGGCCGCGCTCCTCCCGCACCGCGGTCCGGCCGGGCACCGGCGGGTCGCCGAGCACCAACGCCACCGTGGGCCCCACCGGGCTGGTGGCCAGGTGCCGCAGTACGGCGGTGTGCGCGACCAGATCCGTGCCGGTGACCAGCACGGGAGTGGTCGCGGTGGCGACCAGCTCGGTCAGCTCGTCGAGGTTGGCGGCGTGCCGCACCTCGTCCGCCCCGGCCAGCCGCAACTGGGCGGCCAGGCGGTCGGCCAGCGGCTCACCTGTCGACGTGGTCAGGCCCGCCGCGGGCGTCCCGGCGGCGAGCACGATCGCGAGCGTCACCGCGGGACCGCCGCGTGGTACGCGTCGAGCGCCTCGGCGATGGTGCCGTCGAGCGTCAACCGGCCCGCGTCGAGGTACAACCCCCGACGGCAGAACCGGGTCAGGTCCTTTTCGTTGTGTGACACCAGCACCAGCGTGCGCCCCTCCCCGAGCAGACGATCAATCGTCGCGTAACACTTCTTGCGGAACTCCGCGTCCCCGACCGCTGTCACCTCGTCCATCAGCAGGATCGGGTGCGGCAGGTGCGAGATGATGGCGAAGCCCAGCCGCACCTTCATCCCGGACGAGTAGTGCCGCACCGACGTGTCGATGGCCCGTTCCACCTGCTCGCCGGCGAACTCGACGATCTCGTCGAAGTGCCGCTTCAGGTAGCTCGTCGACAGCCCGTGCAGCCCACCGACCAGGTGCAGGTTCTCCCGGCCGGTCAGGTCGTTCGAGAAACCGGCGGACAACTCCAGCAGCGGGGCCACCGCGCCGTGCACCCGGATGCCGCCCTCGTCCGGGATGAGCACCCCGGCGATCAGCCGCAGCAGGGTGCTCTTGCCGGTGCCGTTACGGCCGATTACCCCGACGGTCTCGCCCGGCTCGACGCTGAACGACACGTCCCGCAGCGGCCAGAACTGGCCGGGCAGCGCGCCACGGGCGCCCCGGTGGATGAACAGCTCGCGCAGCCGCAGCTGGCGGCGACGGTTACGGACGAAGCGGATGCCCAGACCCTCCGCCTCGATGATCGGCGCGGCCACCTCAGAGCTCCTTGAGCACGGCGGGCTCCAACCGGCGGAACGACCACCAGCCGGCGGCGAGCACCAGCAGACTGCCCACGATCGTGGTGACGAGCAGCCGCGCGTCCGGGAACTCGTCGGGGTACCAGATCGCGTGGTGCAGCTGGAAGATGCCGACCAGCGGGTTCAGCTCGTAGACCACCTTCAACCAGCCGGGCAGCCCGGACTCCCGCACCAGGCTCAGCGGGTAGATGATCGGCGTGGCGTAGAAGAGCACCCGGATGATCAGCCGCATCAACCGTTCCACGTCGCGCATGAGCACGTTCCACGCGGACAGCAGCAGGGCGAGGCCGGTCAACAGGACGGCCTGGACGGCGACCGCGAGCGGCAGGGAGAGCAGCGACCAGCCGGGGTGGATCCGACCGTGCGCCGCGTAGATCACCGCGATGGCGATCAGGATCGGCAGGCCTGCCGCGTACTCGGCGAAGCGGCCGGTGACCCGGCCGATCGGGAAGACCTGGCGCGGCACGTTCATCGTGGTGATCAGCCGGGACTGGCCGGTCAGCGCGTTCGTCGCCTCGCTCAGCGCCGAGCTGGTCCACATCCAGGCGAAGATGCCGGTGATCAGGAACAACGGGTACGACCCGGCCGCCTCACCGAGGTGCCGGCCGGTGTCCCGGGAGTAGAGCACCCCGAAGACGAACCAGTAGATGGCCCCCATGCCGAGCGGCTCGATCAACGACCAGAAGTAGCCGAGCACCGACTGCTGGTACTTCACCGCCAGGTCCCGCCGGACCAGGATGCGCAGCGAGTTGCGGTGCGACCACAACGCCGCGACGCCAGAGGTCACCGCGAGCCTCCCGCCTCCTGAAACGGACGACAGGTTAGCAGTCGGTGAACGATTGCCCCGAATCGACCGGACTCAGCACTCGATCACGTTGACGGCCAGACCGCCACGCGCCGTCTCCTTGTACTTGACCTTCATGTCGGCGCCCGTCTCCCGCATGGTCTTGATGACCTTGTCCAGCGACACCTTGTGCACACCGTCGCCGCGCAGCGCCAGCCGGGCAGCCGTGATCGCCTTGATGCTAGCCACCGCGTTCCGCTCGATGCAGGGGATCTGCACCAGGCCACCCACCGGGTCGCAGGTCAACCCGAGGTTGTGCTCCATCCCGATCTCGGCCGCGTTCTCCACTTGCTCCGGGGTGCCGCCGAGCGCCTCGGCCAGCCCCGCCGCCGCCATCGAACACGCCGAACCGACCTCACCCTGGCAGCCCACCTCGGCGCCCGAGATCGAGGCGTTCTCCTTGAACAGCACGCCGATCGCGCCCGCCGTCAGCAGGAACCGCAGCACGCCCTCGTCGTCGGCGCCCGGCACGAACCGGGTGTAGTAGTGCAGCACCGCCGGAATGATCCCGGCCGCGCCGTTGGTCGGGGCGGTGACCACCCGGCCGCCCGCGGCGTTCTCCTCGTTGACGGCGAGCGCGAACAACGTCACCCAGTCCATCGCGTGCAACGGGTCGGCCGACCCGGCCTCCGCCTCCAGACCACGCCGCAGCTCCGCCGCGCGCCGCCGGACCTTCAACCCTCCAGGAAGTACGCCGTCCCGCTCGCAGCCGTTGCGCACGCACTCCTGCATCACCCGCCAGATCTCCAGCAGACCGGCCCGGATGTCCGCCTCACTGCGCCACGAACGCTCGTTGGCGAGCATCACCTCGCTGATCGACAGCCTGGTGCGGGTCGTGACGTCGAGCAGCTGCGCCCCGGTCAGGAAGGGGTACCGCACCACGGTGCTGTCCGGCTTGATCCGGTCCGCCCCGGCCGCCGCCTCGTCCACCACGAAACCGCCACCGACCGAGTAGTAGGTGCGGCTGCGCAGCTCGGCACCGGCGTCGTCGTACGCCACGAAGGTCATCCCGTTCGGGTGGTACGGCAACGACCGGCGGCGGTGCAGCGTCAGGTCCCGATCCGGGTCGAAGTCGATCTCGTGCGCGTCCAGGATGTTGATCCGCCGCTCGGCCCGGATCCGCTCGACCCGAGGACCGACCATGTCCGTGTCGACGGTCTCCGGCGACTCACCGGCCAACCCCAGCAGCACCGCCGGACCGCTGCCGTGGCCATGCCCGGTGGCACCCAACGAACCGAACAACTCGGCCTGCACCCGCGCCGTCTCCGTGAGCAACCCGTCGGCCTTCAGACCGCCGACGAACGTCCGCGCGGCCCGCATCGGCCCCACCGTGTGCGAGCTGGACGGCCCGATACCAACGCTGAAGAGGTCGAAAACACTGATCATGGCCGCGCTTCCTCGCCGTCGTCCCGGCGTACGGGACCCGGCCGGGTCGTGACCACCGGTCTGGCGGCCCCGCTGGTGACCGTCCGGGGTATGGGGTGCCGGCCCTCCGGGGTGTGGAAGACCGATCAGCCAGCCTACCCGCCCAGCTCACCGCCCACCCGGTCCGGGACGTGAACACCCGACCGCCATCTCCCGCCCCGCCCGCTCGCCCCGCTCGCCCCGCGCGCCCGCGCGCCCGCGCGCCCGCAAGATCGTGCCCCATCCAGGATCCAGTGGTGTCGACGCGCGCTCGATGCCACTACAACCAGGATCGAGCACGATCTTGCGGGCGAGACGCTGAATCGTTTGCGACATCAGCTCCAAAGGACACCTCGCAGACTCGGCGCCGGCACGTGGCGCGGCGACAGGCGGGCAGGTCAGGGAGGCCGGTGCGGACGAGCGCTCGGCGCGCGCCGAACGGACTGCGACGGGCAGCGGGCAGCCCGCGGCCGGCGACGGGCAGGCTCGGGGGAGGCGTCAGCAAGGGGCTGCCCGGGTAAAGCACCTACGGGTCCACGGGTTGCCGCTCCTCCTCGGGACCGAGGGCGAGGTGGCCATCCTTTTCTACCGTGGATCGCAGACGCGGCGCACCGCCGCAGAGTGGGAGTACGACGATGAGTCGCAAACTGGTTCGGCCCCGCGAGGGGCGCATGATCGCCGGTGTCTGCGCCGGTCTCGGTCGGCGGTTCGGCATGTCGGCCGGAATGGTGCGGCTGCTGTTCCTGCTGTCGCTGCTGCTGCCCGGCACGCAGGTGATCGTCTACCTGATCCTGTGGGTGCTGATGCCGAACGAGGACCGCTACCTCGCCTCCACCCAACACTGACCCACCCGCCACGGTCACGCCGCACCCCCGGCGGGGCAACGGATCTTGGGCTAGGGCGGGCGGCCGAGACGGGAGCGCCCGCTCCGACGAGAGTCGGGGCGGGCGCTTCGGCGTACGGCGGGGGTCAGGCGGCGATGTAGGTGACAGTGATCTGCTGGTAGCCGAGGGAGCGGAGCAGCCCTTCGAGCATCTTGCGGGTGTTCTCCTCGGCGCGGGCGGAGAGCCCGCTGTCCCGGGCGGCGGCGGTGATCCGGTCCTCGGCGAGCTGGTAGACCTGCTGCTGCCGGTTGGGATCGTTGCCGACCAGGTCACCGAGTCGGTTGAGCAGACCGCGCTGCTCGGCGAAGACGTAGCTCTTCTCCATGTCGAGGTTGGTTTCGCCGAGCTGCGGCGCGGGCAGCTTGATCTCGACGGACTTGCCGTCGGCGGACTGGACGACGGCACCTTCGCCGATCTTGGCGAAGTCGACGTACGCCTCGACGCTGCCGGCCCCGACGAAGAGGGTGCGCTCGTTGAGCAGGAAGTCTGGAACGTTGCGCCTGTCGTTCTGCGTGTCGACGACGACCTGGAAGTTGCCTTCGGCGGCGACGTAGCGGCTGAGGTCCTGGATCGACTTCAGCAGCGGTGGCTGGCTGCGGTCGGTCTGCTCCTTGGCGAACGGGTTGCGGAACTCCGGCAGGATGCCGGTCGCCTGGATGCCGAGCAGCACGACCACGGCAAGCGCGGCGGCGCCGAGCAGTAGGAGCAGACCTCGGGCCGCACCACCCCCGCCCCCACCGACCGGGCCACCGTCACCGCTCGTCGGGCCACCGGGACCGGCCGGCCCGCCGGGGCCCTCCGGCGTATCGGTCGTCCACTCGGGTGTCGCGGCCGACCGCGCCTTGAGATCGTCACCGGTCGCGTAACCGGGGAACTCCCTCGTGGGCTCGTTGTTGCCAGCGTCGCGGGCCATCACGCTCACCGTCCTCGTCAGACACGTCGTCTGTCAATGACGGTACGGCCCCGATACGACAGTCGCGCGGCGAGCGCCAGGAAGCGACAAAAGGGCAGGTCAGGCGAATGCGGAGAGCCCGGTCAGCCGCTGCCCGACGACCAGTTGGTGGATTTCGGAGGTGCCCTCGTAGGTCAGCACGCTCTCCAGGTTGTTGGCGTGCCGCATCACCGGGTACTCACCGGAGACGCCGTTGGCGCCGAGGATGGTGCGGCACTGCCGGGCGATGGCCAGGGCCTCCCGCACGTTGTTCAGTTTGCCCACGCTCACCTGCTCGGGCCGCAGTCGGTGGGCGTCGGCGAGCCGGCCCAGGTGCAGCGCGAGCAGTTGCCCCTTCACCAACTCGACGGCCATGTCGGCGAGCTTCGCCTGGGTGAGCTGGAAGCCGGCGAGGGGGCGACCGAACTGGGTGCGGCTGGTCGCGTACGCAAGTGTGGTTTCCAGGCAGTCGCGGGCCGCGCCCACCGCGCCCCAGACGATGCCGTACCGGGCCTCGGTGAGGCAGCTCAGCGGCGCCTTGAGCCCGACCGCCTCGGGCAGTTGGGCGTCGGCCGGGAGTCGGACGTCGTCGAGCACGATCTCGCCGGTCACCGACGCGCGCAGCGACATCTTGCGGCGGATCTCCCGGGCCGTGACGCCGGGCGTGTCCATCGGTACGGCGAAACCCCGTACCCCCTCGTCGGTGCGGGCCCAGATCACCGCGACGTCCGCGATCGGCGCGTTGGTGATCCACATCTTTCCGCCGGTGAGCACCCAGTCGTCGCCGTCGCGGCGGGCCCGGGTGGTCATCGAGGCGGGGTCGGAGCCGTGGTCCGGCTCGGTCAGCCCGAAGCAGCCGATCGCCTCACCGGTGGCCATCGACGGCAACCAGCGTTGCTTCTGCTCCTCGCTGCCGTAGCGCCAGATGGCGTACATGGCGAGCGACCCCTGCACGGAGACCAGGGAGCGCAGGCCGGAGTCGCCGGCTTCCAGCTCCTGGCAGGCTAGCCCGTAGGCGACCGCCGAGGCACCGGCGCAGCCATAGCCGGTGAGGTGCATGCCGAGCAGGCCGAGCTTGCCGAACTCACGGGCCAGCTCGCGCGCGGGCACCCGGCCGTCCTCGTACCAGTCGGCGACGTGCGGACGCACCCGGTCGTCGACGAGCTGGCGCACGACGTCGCGGATCTGCCGCTCCTCCTCGCTGAGCGACGGGTCCAGGTCGAGCAGGTCCAGCGGAGCGGTCATGGACGCCACCCTAACGAAGGTTCAGCGGGTCGATGAAGTGCTCGTCACTCGATGGGCTCGGAGAGCACCAGCACCCGGGCGTGGATCTGGTTGCGCTGCTGGAGGGCGGCGCGCAGTGCCCGGTGCAGCCCGTCCTCCAGGTAGAGCCCGCCGTTCCACTGCACGACGTGCGGGAAGAGGTCACCGTAGAAGGTGGAGTCCTCGGCGAGGAGCTTGTCCAGCGCCAACTCGCGCTTGGTGGTGATCATCTGATCCAGGCGCAGTGGTCGCGGCGGGATCTCCGCCCACTGCTTGAGCGTCAGATTGTGCTCCGGATAGGGACGCCCGTCCCGGACCGCTCTGAAGATCACGACGGCACGCTCCCCTCCCCGTGGCCGGGCCGACCTACGGCGCCGAGCCGGGCCGCGGCGGGCACCGCGCGGCGCGGCACCCCGATGACCGTGCCAGCCTAGCCGCCCAGCGCACGCTGCGTTCTGCTCCCTGATGTCAGTTTCGCTATCGCTCGTCCGATCCTCAACCGGACGAACGGGACGTCGGCCTCAGTTCCACCGGCCGCGCCGCACGACCTCGTCCATCGGACGACGCCCGCGGCGCAATGATGGTGACCGATGGTCGGCCGCTCGGTAACCGATTGTGACGGCACCGATGGGTTGGTACTCCGGCGGCACGCCGAACGCGTCCCGGTAGGCGGCGAGCCGCTGCGGCGGGATGCCGAAGAAGCACGCCCCCAGCCCCTCGTCCACTGCGGTGAGCAGCATCAGCAACGCGGCGAAGCCGGTGTCCACGTGCCAGTACGGCACCGGCCACCGGTCCGTGGACCGATCCGTCCAGCCCTTGTCCGGCTCCGCGTACCGCTGCAGGTAGGCCGACTCATTGGCGTGCGGCACCACGATCAGGGGTGCCCGACGCATGCCCGCGAGCCAGCGTTCCCGCCCACCCCCGTCGGGGGTGGTGGCGGCCCAGAACCGTTCCCGATCGGCAGGCTCCTCCAACACCAGGAAACCCCAGCCCTGGGCGAAGCCTGCCGATGGCGCGCGGACCGCGTGGTCCAGCAGCCGGTCCACCACGTCGGGCGGGACCGGGCGGTCCGGGTCGTAGTTGCGCACCATCCGCCGACGGCGGACGACGTCGGCGAACTCCATCAGACTCCGGGGCGGATGCCCCAGGCACCGCGCCAGGTCGTGCCGGGCTTGAGCGTGAGCAGATCCTTGCCGGACCGGAACGCGTCCGGTGGGCAGGTCATCGGCTCGATCGCCACCGAGCGGCGGTGCCGCTCACCGGTGAGGGTGTCCCCGGTGAACACCTGCCACCAGCCGAACTCGGCGTCCGCCCAGATGCTCACCCCGGTCGAACCGTCCGGCGCGGCGAGGCTCACCGACGAGCCACCGTCGGCGTCGGAGATCACGTCGCCGAAGCAGGAGTCGAGTACTGCCGCACCGATCCGACGGGGGCTGGTCCAGTCGAACTCGGTACCGGCCACCGGTGTCGCGCCCACCGGCAGCAGCCGTCCGTCGACGAGCACCCGGCTCCGGGCCGGCAGCCGCAGCAGCAAGTCGTCCACCGCGACGCCCGCCAGTTGCAGGTACGGGTGCACGGAGAAGCCGAACGGAGCCAACTCCACGCCGATGTTCGTCACCTCGTGCTCGGCGCGCAGCCCGTCCGCGTCGACGCTCCACCGGCTCCGCAGCCGCAGCGGCCACGGGTAGCCCGGCTGCGGCGGCAGGTCGTAGCCGACCGTCACGGCGTCCGCCGACTGTTCCAACAACTGCCACGGCACCCAGTTGACCAGCCCGTGGATGGCCACGTGCCGCTCCGGCTCGGTCAGTGCGAGCTGGTGCGTCCGCTCGCCGAACGAGTAGCGACCATCGCGGATCCGGTTCGGCCAGGGTGCCAGCACCTGCCCTGTGCAACCGGGGCAGACCTCGTCGGTCTGGTAACCGTCGACGAGGTCGACACCGTCGTGCCGGTACGTCCGGAGCCCACCGCCCACCTCCACGATGACGGCCTCGTGACCGGCTGCGGAGATGGTCCACTGGGCGCCGGAGAAGGGGCGCGGCTCGGGGCTTTCCATGCCGGCGACCCTAACTTGTCACGTCCGTTCCCCGCTCGACGCCGTGGCCGCCCGGTAGCGCAGCAGCGCCGGGAACGCGACCGCGAGCGCCACCACGAGCACCGCGGAGGCGAGCCCACCGGCCACCCAGGCCACGCCACCTCCGAAGCCGGCGGCCATGGTGCCGGCGCGCAGGTCACCCAGTCGTGGGCCACCCGCCACCACCACCGTGTTGACGCCCTGGAGCCGGCCGCGCATCCGGTCCGGTGCGTAGACCAGCAGCATCGACTGGCGCAGCACCGCGCTGATCAGGTCGGCGGCGCCGGCCACGGCGAGCAGCGCGACCATCAGCCAGAGTTGGTGGGCCAGACCCGCCGCGGCGATCGCCAGACCCCAACCGACCACCGCGAGCACCAGGCCGAGCCCCTGCCGGCGGAGCCGGCCGATCCAGCCGGAGGTCAGCCCACCGATCATCGAGCCGATCGCGATGGCGCTGTAGAGCAGACCGACCGAGCCACCGCCACCGAACCGCTCCTGGGCGATCTCCGGGAAGAGGGCCCGGGGCATCGCCAGGATCATCGCGATCAGGTCCACCCCGAAGGACAGCAGCAGTACGGGGGTGGTGGCCAGGTAGCGGAACCCGTCGACGACGCTGGCCAGGCCGGCACGCCGGGCCTGGCCGTCGGCGGTTGGCTCGGGCGGGAGCTTGGGCAGCCGCAGCGCGGCCCAGAGCATCGCGGTGAAGAGGACGGCGTCCAGCCCGTACGCGATCGGCAGCACCACTGAGGTGTCCGGCGAGGCGGAGAGGATCAGACCGGCGGCGAGCGGGCCGGCGACCGAGGCGGCCGTGAAGGTCGTGTAGTTCAGGGTGGTGGCGGACGCCACCAGGTCCTCCGGCACCAGCCGGGGCAGCATGGCGCTGCGGGCCGGCGAGCTGATCGCGAAGGCCACCGACTGCACCGCCATCAACGCCAGCAGCAGCACCGGGCTGCGCACGTCAAGCACCGCCTGGAGCAGCAGCCCGAGAGTGGATGCCCAGAGCAACAATGAGCCACCGAGCAGCACCGCACGCCGGTCACGGGCGTCGGCGACCGCGCCGCCCCAGAGCCCGAAGACCAGCAACGGTACGAAGGCGGCCACCCCGAGCAGGCCCACCCAGAACGAGTCCCGGGTCAGGGCGTACATCTCCACGGGCACCGCGACGGCGGTGAACTGGAAGCCGAACATCGCCACGGTGTTGCCGAGCCAGAGCCGCCGGTACGCCGGAACCCGCAGCGGGCGTACGTCGATCGCCCAGCGGCGCGCGGTGCGCGGCCGGGACTCCTGCACACCCGTCACGGCGCCAACCGCTCGACGGTCCAGCCGCCCTCGTCGAGGCGACGGAAGCGGAGCCGGTCGTGCAACCGTCCGGCCCGACCCTGCCAGAACTCCACCGACTCGGGCTGGACCCGCAGCCCACCCCAGTGCGGCGGCGTCGGGATCTCGGCCTGGTCGGCGAACCGCTCGACCGACTCCTGGTATCGCTGCTCCAGCACCTCCCGGCCCGACACGACCTGGGACTGCGGGCTGGCCCAGGCACCCAGTTGGGAGCCGCGCGGCCGGCTGGCGAAGTACGCCTCGCTCGTCGCGCGGTCGACAGGCGTGACCCGACCGGCGACGACCACCTGCCGCTGCATGGGAAACCACGGAAAGACCAGACTGGCGTACGGGTTCGCGCTCGCCTCGACGCCCTTGCGCGACAGGTGGTTGGTGAAGAAGACGAAGCCCTCCGCGTCGTACCCCTTCAGCAGCACCGTCCGCCCGCTCGGCCGACCGGCCGGGTCGGCGGTGCCCACCACCATGGCGTTCGGTTCGGGTAGCCCGAAGGCCACCGCGTCGGCGAACCACCCGTCGAACTGGGTGTGCCAGTCGGTGGCCAGGTCAGCCTCGGTCAGGCCCAGGTCCGCGGCGTACTCGTTACGCATCGCGGCCGGGGCGGGTGTGTCACCCGTCACGTCGCCACTCCTTCTCGCGGACCTCGCCGGCACCCTCCCGCGCTGGCCAGCCCGCCCTGCCCAGTCTCACCGAGTGGGGCGGAGAATGCGCGTCCGGGGATGTCGCGTGCAGCACAGTCGCAGCGGGTCGCGTATCCCTTACTCAGCAGGCAGTATGTTGCGAACACATCCCTGAGGGTCGCCTAAGGCGCTCGGCCGATCGGGCCGGATGAGCTGTTCGGGCGCACCGACCAGATCCAGGAGAGCGACATGGCCGATTTCAAACCCGGGCTGGAGGGCGTCGTCGCCTTCGAGACCGAGATCGCCGAACCTGACCGTGAGGGCGGCGCGCTGCGCTATCGCGGAGTCGACATCGAGGATCTGATCGGCCAGGTGTCGTTCGGCAACGTGTGGGCCCTGCTCGTCGACGGCCGTTTCGGGCCGGGCCTGCCGCCGGCGGAGCCGTTCCCGGTGCCGGTGCACTCCGGTGACATCCGCGTCGACGTGCAGTCCGCGGTCGCCATGCTGGCCCCGTACTGGGGTCTCAACCAACTGCTCGACATCTCCGACGAGCAGGCCCGTGAGGACCTCGCCCGGGTCTCGGTGACCGCGCTCTCGTTCGTGGCCCAGTCCGCCCGCGGCCTCGGCCTGCCGGCGGTGCCGCAGAAGGAGATCGACAAGGCGCAGACGATCGTCGAGCGGTTCATGAAGCGCTGGCGTGGCGAGCCCGACCCCCGGCACGTCAAGGCCGTCGACGCGTACTTCATCTCGGCCGCCGAGCACGGCCTGAACGCGTCCACCTTCACCGCGCGCATCGTCGCCTCCACCGGGGCGGACGCGGCTGCCTGCATCTCGTCGGGCATCGGGGCCCTCTCCGGCCCGCTGCACGGCGGTGCCCCGTCCCGGGTGCTGAGCATGCTGGAGGCGGTGGAGCGCAGCGGCGACGCGGAGGGTTACGTCAAGGGTGTCCTCGACCGCGGCGAGCGGCTGATGGGCTTCGGCCATCGCGTCTACCGCGCCGAGGACCCGCGCGCCCGCGTGCTCCGGCGTACGGCCAAGGAGTTGGGCGCGCCGCGCTTCGAGATCGCCGAGGCGCTCGAGAAGGCCGCCCTCGCCGAGCTTCAGTCCCGCCGTCCGGACCGGGTGCTTGCCACAAACGTCGAGTTCTGGTCGGCCGTGGTGCTCGACTTCGCCGAGGTGCCGGCGCACATGTTCACCTCGATGTTCACCTGCGCGCGGATGGGCGGCTGGAGCGCGCACATCCTGGAGCAGAAGCGCCTGCAGCGGCTGGTCCGCCCGTCCGCCCGCTACATGGGCCCGGAGGCTCGCAAGCCGTCCGACGTCGAGGGCTGGGCGGCCATCCCGCACGGCGTCTGAGCTGGTAAGAACGGGCCCCTCCCCCACGCCGCGCGTCGGAGAGGGGCCCTTCGCCGCTCGGCGTCGAGCAGAGGTCATCGCGCCGCTCGGCGTCGAGCAGAGGTCATCGCGACGCCCGTCGGGGCGAACTGTGGCGAAGGACTCAGACCGACGGCCGGGACCCCGCCCGTCGGTCTGCGGCCCGGGTGCGAGGATGAGGGCCGGCAGTGTCGCCGGGCCCGCCCTCGCCCTTGCGGAAGGATCTTCAAGACCGTGGCTGACGCACCGATCATCCGGATTCCCGATGAGATCAAGCCCGCCGACGGACGTTTCGGCTGCGGCCCGTCCAAGGTCCGCCCGGCGGCGGTGTCCGCTCTCGCCGAGGTCGCGACCACCTACCTCGGCACCTCGCACCGGCAGAAGACGGTCCGTGACCAGGTGGCCCGGCTGCGTTCCGGCATCGCCGAGTTCTTCTCGCTGCCCGAGGGCTACGAGGTGGTGATCGGCAACGGCGGCACCACCGCGTTCTGGGAGGTCGCCACCTTCGGCCTGATCCGCGACCGGGCCCAGTTCGCAAGCTTCGGCGAGTTCGGCGCGAAGTTCGCGAAGTCGGTCAAGGACGCCCCGTTCCTGGGTGAGCCGACGGTCCGCAAGGCCGACGCGGGCAGCGCGCCGGCCCTGGTCGCCGAGTCCGGCGTGGACGCGTACGCGACGCCGCAGAACGAGACCTCGACAGGTGTGGCCGTCCCGATCAGCCGGGTGGCCGGTGCCGACGAGGGCGCGCTGCTGCTTGTCGACGCGACGTCCGGGGCGGGTGGCCTGGAGGTCAACGTCGGCGAGACCGACGTCTACTACTTCGCCCCGCAGAAGTGCTTCGGCTCCGACGGCGGTCTGTGGCTGGCCCTGATGTCGCCGGCCGCCCTGGACCGGGCCGCCGAGATCAAGGCGTCCGGGCGCTACATCCCCGCCTTCCTCGACCTGGTCACCGCGATCGACAACTCGCGGCTGGAGCAGACCTACAACACCCCGGCCCTGGCCACCATCTTCCTGGCCGCCGAGCAGACCGACTGGATGAACGCGCAGGGCGGGCTGTCCTGGGCGGCGAAGCGCACCGCCGAGAGCGCCGCTGCGGTCTACGGCTGGGCCGAGCGGTCCAGCGTGGCCACCCCGTTCGTCACCGACCCGGCGCTGCGCTCCAACGTGGTCGCCACCATCGACTTCGCCGACGGGGTGGACGCCACGGCGATCGCCAAGGCGCTGCGCGCCAACGGCATCGTGGACACCGAGCCCTACCGCAAGCTCGGTCGCAACCAGCTGCGGGTGGCGCTCTTCCCGGCCGTCGAGCCGGCCGATGTCGAGGCGCTGACCGCGTCCATCGACTACGTGGTCGAGCGACTCTGACCATCGTCACGGTCGGTGTCCGTTGACGCCTCTACGGACACCGACCGTGATCATCGCCGCAGCTCAGTCACGACATGCGGGGTGTCGCTTCCCCCACCCCGAGGCAGATGCGCGTACGGTGGTCCGAGACGCCTGGGTGGCCGACTCGTGGCGTGCGGCCAGCGAAGCGGGACGGAGGCAACGCTATGCGCCCAGTACGCTTCGTCGCCCTCTCCGAGGACGGCCATGCCCTGGTTCTCGCCGACGAGGTCGGGCGGCTGCTCGCCCTGCCGATCGACGAGCGGATCTCCGGTGCGCTGCACGCCGAGCCCGGTGCGCCACCGCTCGCGGTGGCGCCGACCGCTGCCGACCCGGTTCCGTCGCTGTCTCCTCGGGACATTCAGGCCCGCATCCGCTCCGGTGAGTCCGCGGAGGATGTCGCCCGGATCGCCGGGGTGCCGGTCGACCGGGTGCTGCGCTATGCCGGCCCGGTGTTGCAGGAGCGGGCGATGCTCGCCCAGCACGCCCGTCGCACCCGCCTCAAGGGCGCGGAGAAGCCCACCCCGCTCGCCGAGGTGGTCAACGGTCGGCTGAGCCAGCACGGCATCGACACCGAGAAGATCTCCTGGGATGCGTACCGGCGCGACGACGGCACCTGGCGGATCATCGCCACCTGGCCGTCGGGCAAGGCTACCGCGCAGGCCATCTGGGATCTCGACAAGACCCGGCAGTCGGTCGCCCCGCACGACGACATGGCGCAGTATCTGTGCGCCGAGCGGCCGACGCCGATCCTCGGCCAGGAGCCGGCTCCGGAGCGGGGCGGGCACGCCCTGCCTGGTCCGTCGCGTGGCGAGCCGAGTCGGGGCGGGCACGGCCTGCCTGCGGCGTCCGAGCACCCGCGCCCCGGCCGGGACCCGATCCGGGCCGGCCGGGACGCCCTGCTCGCCTCACTGGACCGCCCGCTCGGCGCCTCGTCGGGTCGCGGGCTGGAGCCGCGTACCCCGGCTGCCCTCGCCGGGTCGGACGCACCCCGGCAGCGGCCGGTCGGTGGGGGTGCCGCCGCGCTGCTCGGCGGTGGCCAGGGCTCGGCCTTCGACGACGACTCGGACGCACCCAAGGAGGTCCCGGCCGTGCCGTCGCTGGCGGTGCTTCGGCCCCGCCGGACGGGCGCCGCGGCGGCCGCCGGTGGCGAGTCCACCGACGCCAACGGCAAGCCTCGCAAGCGGCTGCCGAGCTGGGACGACGTGCTCTTCGGCAGCGGCCCGGCCGCCCGCGAGTCTTCCTGACGCTTCGCCCGGCGCGCCGGGGTGTTCGATCACGCCGCCCGGTTGGGGGCCGCGACCTCGCGCACGGCTTCGGCTACGGCTGTGAAGTCCTTCTTGAGGATGGCGCCGTGGTTGCTGGTGACCTTCGCGCCGATCGTGATGTTCGGGTTGCGGGCAATCACCGCGTCGAGGCTGGCCCGGATCTGCTCCTGCTCGTCCCCACGGCTGCCGAGCGACGTCCCGGAGGCGACCACGTACCGCACCGGGACGGTGATCGCGTCCAGCACCGGGCCGAGTTCGCGCTCGCGGGAGAGTTCGCCGAGTTCGATGTTGCTCTCCGCCATCTGGTCGGCGTTCATCCGTGGGGTCAGGCCGGTCGGGCGCAGCAGCGGCATGAACAGGTTCATCCGTCGGAACATCGTGCGGATCCGTTGCGCCATTGCCTCGTCGAGCCAGTCGTGCGGGAAGGCGCCGTCGACGAGGACCGCGCCGATGGCACGCTCCGGGTTGCGGTTGGCCCAGTGTGCCCCGACCACCGCTCCGTAGGACCAGCCCACAAGCACCGCCTGGTCCACCCCGCGGGCGGCGAGCACGGCGTCGACGTCCCGGACGGCCGCCTCGAACGAGTAGTCGGCTGAGCGCTTCGACTTCCTGCCGCGAGCCCGCTCGTCGTAGGTGATGTGCCGGAACCCGGTGCCCAGGTCGGCGATGACCCGCCGCCAGTAGCCCTGGGTGGCGAACTGGCCGTTGAGGTAGACCACGGGGGTGCCGGGCCCGCCGGTGTCGGTGACGGCCAGGGCGGTGTCGTCGACCGGCACCATGCCGGCCCACGTCGAACTGGTCGAGGGCATGCTGTTGTTCGTCATCTCGGTCGGTCCCTTTCAGAGGCTGCGGGCGGTGATGTCGCCGTGGGAGGTGGTGGCGCGGATGTGGAGGGTGGCGCTGCCGTCGTTCGTGAGGGCGTTGCTGATCCGGCCGTGGCCGGTGCCGGCGTCGAGTGCGGCGGAGACGCCGGGGGCGGCACCGACCGAGATGTCGCCGGACTGGGTGGTGAGCACGACCGTGCCGTGCGCGGCCTCGGTGATCCGGATGTCGCCCCTCGCGGTGCTGATCTCGGCGGGGCCGTTGAGCCGGCCGACCTCGACGTCGCCGTCGACAGCGGTGAGGCGGAGGCTCGCGGCCTCGTCGATCTTGATCTGGTGGTACGCACCCTCGAAGGCGATGTCGCCGAGACGCCCGACGCCGCGAAGCTCGGCGCTTGCGGCCCTGGCCTCGATACGCGAGTCGGCGGGGAGCTGAACTGTCACCTGCAGCGACCCGGACGGGCCGACGAGCCGGTTGTCGGGGGTCGAGGCCGCGATCCGCAGGACACCGTCGGTGTAGGTGACTGTGGTCTGCTCGACCGCCCTGGTGTCGCGGCTCTTCGAGGGGTCGGTGGGCAGAACATCGACGACGGTGTCGGCGCGGTTGGCGGCGATGAACTGGATCCGTCCGGCGGGGATGTCCAGGACGGCCGAGATGGGGGCGGGGGTATCGAAGGTCTGCATCGTTGCTCTCCCGGGCTGGCTCAGTGTTTCTGACACCGGAAACGCTACGTTGCTTTCCAACATCCGGCAACGACGTTGTTGCGTTGATATCTGCTCTTCCCAGCTCAGGCCCGGTAAACTGTTGCAACGAGCCAGAAGATAATGCAACAAGGCGAACCGGCGTCGTTGCAACAGCTAGACGATGAAAGCTATGGTGACACCGTCAGCGAACGGGGACGAGGAAGCACCGAGGAGATCGCGATGCCGGGCGGCAGGCTCAATCAGCAGGAGCGCCAGCAGATCGCGCTGGGGCTTGTCGACGGCCTCCCCTACGCCGAGATCGCGCGGCGTCTCGACCGGCCCACCTCGACGATCACGCGCGAGGTGATGCGCAACGGCGGCCCCACCGCCTACCGCGCCGACCTGGCCCACCGCGCCACCGAACGCCGCGCCCAGCGGCGCAGACCCGTCACGGCAGCCGGGGCCACCACACTGCCCCAGGAGCACGGACGTGACCCCGAAGCCATGGCGGAGTACGCGGAGGCGCTCACCACCGTGCTCATGGCTTCGGGCGTCTCCAAGATGCCGGCTCGGGTCCTGACCCACCTGTTCATCACCGACTCGGGCAGCCTCACCGCTTCGCAGCTCGCCCAGCGCCTCCAGGTCAGCCCGGCGTCGGTCTCCAAGGCGATCACCTTCCTGGAGAGCCAGAGCCTCGTCCGCCGCGAACGCGACGAACGCCGCCGCGACCGCTACGTGGTCGACAACGAGATGTTCTACCAGGCGACGATCGCCAGCGCCCGGGCCAACGACCAACTCGTCGCCACCGCGCGTGAGGGCGTCGCCATCCTCGGCCCGCAGACCCCCGCCGCCGCCCGACTGGAGAACATCGCCCGTTTCCTCGACTTCATCAGCGAGAGCATCATCCGCGCTGCCGAGCAGGCCCGTGCCGTGCTGCACACCGGGCCCCCACCCGGCGAACCTGCCATCGGGCAGCCGGACCGGCCCTGACCGGCGGGCGGGCTCAGCGGTGCCGCTGCCACTGCCCGGGTCGGGCCGCCGGAAGGGCCAGCCCGGCGGCGTGCAGCACGCCTTCCACCCGGACCCGCTCGATGTCCTGGTCGACCCCGTTCAGCTCGGCTAGGTGCTCGGTGACACCGAGCGCGCGGCAGGCAAGGCGAAGCCGGTCGTCGTACGCCTGGACCAGTGCGCTGTGCCAGACCATCGAGCGACCGACGCCGCCGACCCGCTGACCGCCGAGACGGCGCAGGTCGGCGGCGAGCTGCTCCAGCGGCCGGCGGTCAGCGCTGTCCAGCTCGCTGAGGTCGATGTCGCGGGTCAGCGCGTCGGCCTCGACGGCCCGGTCGAGACGGGCGATGGTGCGCTTCTCCCGTCGGCGCTCACGCCACTCGGACCAGCCGCAGACCACCCGGTCGAGGATCTCGTCGTAGCAGAAGAGCAGGGCGAACGCCGCCGGCAGAGTGGCCACGGCGAGGAACGCCAGGGCCAGCATCAGCGCGCGTCCGACTCCCACGCATCGACGCTAAGCCCCACCGTGCCACCCCGCCACCGATTTGGCCGCATCCGCGCGATCCGCGCGATCGGACGCGGCCCGGCCCGGTGGTAAACCTCAGCAGTCCGTGGAGGTGACATAGAAGCGGGGCATCGGCAGCACCCGGAAACGCAGCCGGGCACCGGAGTGGCGGAGCTGCCAGGTGAGGCCGATCAGGGCGGCGGTAAGCGAGATGAGGCCACCCATCCAGATGCTGGCACCGGCACCGTAGTGCTCCGCGACCCAGCCGATCAGCGGTGCGCCGACCGGGTTGGTGCCCAGGAACACCAGCACCCACAGGGCCATCACGCGCCCCCGGAAGGCCGCGTCGACGCCCAACTGGATCCGCTGGTTGGCGGCCTGGGCGAAGAAGACCATGCAGAAGCCGGTCGGCACCAGCAGCGCCACGACCAGCCAGTACGTCGAGGCGAGGCCGACCAGGGTGCCGAAGCTGGCGCAGGCGATGGCCGCACCGAGCACCAGCCACACCGACGGGCGGCTCCGCCGACCGGTGCCGCTCAGCGCGCCGCCGAGCGCGCCGACCGCCAGCGCCGTGCTGAACAGGCCGAACGAGGCCGCACCGGTGTTGAAGACCGTCTTGGCCAGGGCGGCCAGGGTGAGCTGGAAGTTGAACAGGGACATGCCGATCACCGACATGATCGCCATCGGCAACAGCAGGTCAGGGCGGCGCCACACGTACCGCAGCCCGTCGACGACCCGGGCGGACGCCCGCTCGTCGCGCGGCAGCAGGGCGTCGCGCTGTAGTTCGGCCGTACGCATCCGGACGACGTTGACCAGGGGCGCGATCGAGCTGACGGCGGTGAAGAGGAAGACCGGCCCCACGTCGAACGCGGCGATGGCCAGGCCGGCGACGGCCGGGCCGACGATCCGGGCGGAGTTGAACACGGCGGCGTTCAACGACAGCGCGTTTGGCAGCAGCGGCGTTCCGACGAGTTCGGAGACGAACGCCTGCCGGACCGGGGTCTCCACGGCGTTGGCCGTGCCGAGCAGCGCGGCGAAGGCGAAGACGTGCCAGAGCTGCACCAGGTCGGTGAGGACCAGCACCGCCATGCCGAGCGCCAGGAGACTCCAGAAGGAGTTGGCGACGAAGAGCAGCACCCGCTTGTCGTAGCGGTCGGCGAGCCGGCCGGAGAGCAGGGTGAGCAGGAGCACCGGGGTGAACTGACAGGCGGTGACCACGCCGAGCGCGGTCGCCGAGTTGTCGGAGAGCTCGAGGACGAGCCAGTCCTGGGCGATGAACATCATCCAGACGCCGATCAACTTGATCAGCTGCCCGGATGCGAAGAGGCGGTAGTTGCGGACCTGTAGGGACTGGAACATCGTGCTCAGCTTCGCCTGCACTCTTGGTGCGCCTCCTCCGGACGTACGCGTCATCGACAGGTGACGGCACGGACCCGGTGGCGCGGGTGCGGCTCAGGCGCGAGCGAGCTGCTGGAGAATCTCGGCGGCCCTCTGCAGGGTCTCCCGTTCGTCCTCGTCGAGTGCGGCCAGCCGGTGGGCCAGCCACTCGTCGCGGGCCCGCTCGAACTGGTCGAGCACGGCCTGCGCTCCTTCGGTCGCCGCGAGGATGACCTGCCGGCCGTCGGTCGGGTGGGGTGTCCGCCGCACGAGGCCGCGTTCCTCCAACTTCCCGACGATCTTGGTCATCGTCGGCGGCTGCACCCGCTCCACGTCGGCCAGCTCACGGGGTGTCATCGCGCCCGCCAACCGAAGGCTGGTGAGCGCGGAGACCTGGGTGACCGTGAGGTCGCCGACCGGCCGGGCCTGTCGGACCCGCCGGTTGAGTCGGGTGATCGCATCACGCAGCTGGGGAGCCAGCTGCGCCGGTGGCACGCGTTCCGCCGTCACCGTCCGCTCCGTCACAGTAGTTAGCTTAACTAATGAGCATGGCTAACGACATCCGTTATGACCAGGCTCACGGGGGGATACAGATGGTACGGGCGGGGAATCCCGATCGACTCCCCGCCCGCACGCGCCTCAGAGCACCAGGGACTCGATCGGCCCCCGCAGGAAGTAGAGCACGAACAGCGCGGCCACCCCGTACAGCAACGGGTGGATCTCCCGGGCCTTGCCCCGCGCCAGCTTGACCACCACGAAGGTGATCAGACCAGCGCCGATCCCGTTCGAGATCGAGTAGGTGAACGGCATCAGCACGATGGTGAGGAACGCCGGAATGGCGATCTCGTAGTCGGACCAGTCGATCGTCCGCACCGCGGTCATCATCAGGAACCCGACCACCACCAGGGCCGTCGACGCCGCCTCGAACGGCACGATCACGACCAGCGGCGCCAGGAACATCGCGAGCAGGAAGAGCGCGCCGGTGACCAGGTTGGCCACCCCGGTCCGCGCACCCTCCGCGACACCTGCGGCGCTCTCGATGTACGACGTGTTGCTCGAGGTGCTCGCCGCACCGCCGGCCGCCGCCGCGATCGAGTCGACGAGCAGGATCTCCTTGGCCTTCGGCGGGGTGCCCTTGTCGTCCAGCAGGCCACCCTCCTGGCCCACCGCGACCATCGTGCCCATGGTGTCGAAGAAGTCCGTGATCAACAGCGTGAAGATGAACATCAGCACGACGACCCAGCCGGCCCGGCCCCACGAGTCGAGCACGTTGAACTTGCCGAGCAACGACAGGTCCGGCAGGTCGACGACCGTCTTCGGCAACTCCGGCACGTTCAGCGCCCAGCCCTTCGGGTTGGGCTTGCCGTCGACGAAGGACGGACCGATGTTGCCGATCGCCTCCACGATCACCGCGAGTACGGTCGAGGCGAGGATGCCGATCAGGATCGCGCCCTTCACCCGACGCACCACGAGCACCAGCGTGATCAGCAGGCCCACCACGAAGACCAGCAGCGGCCAGCTCACCAGCTTGCCGCCGATGCCCAGGCCGACCGGAACCGTGGTGTTGGCATCGTCCGGGATGCGCCTGACGAAGCCGGCGTCCACCAGACCGATGATGGTCAGGAACAGACCGATGCCGACCCCGATGGCGGTCTTCAGCTGGGTCGGCACCGAGCGGAACACCGCCGTACGCAGGCCGGTCAGCACCAGCACCGCGATGATCACACCCTCGATCACCACCAGGCCCATCGCGTCGGCCCAGGTCATCTCGGGGGCGATCTCGTAGGCCACCAGGGCGTTGACGCCCAGACCGGCGGCGAGCGCCAGCGGGAACCGGCCGACCACACCCATCAGGATGGTCATCAGACCGGCGACGAGCGCGGTCGCGGCAGCCAGCGCGGGAATCGGGAGGCTCTTGTTGTCACCGTCGACCGCACCGCCGAGGATCAGCGGGTTGAGCACCACGATGTACGCCATCGTGAAGAAGGTCGCCAGGCCACCGCGTACCTCACGGCTCAACGTCGAGCCGCGGGCGGAGATCTCGAAGAACCTGTCGAAACCGTTACGCGGGTGAGCGGGGTTGGGAGGTGTGCCGTTCTCGGGCGGCGCTACTGCCATCGGGTCCTCGCAGGTGATCTTCCGGTTGTCGCGCGCATCGTCCCAGATCGTCGGTGGGCAGGGGAAGGTGATCCCGTACGCTTGCCGAATGCCGAACGAGCAGCCACCGCGGCCCGCACCACTGGATCCGCCGATGGTGCCGTTCGCCCTCGCCGGGCTGGTCGCCTGGGCGGTCGCCGGGCTGGTCCTGCTGATCTTCTTCCGGGGTTGGTTGACCGACCACGGTCACCAGAACTGGCTCTGGACCTGCCTCGCCGGTTTCCTCTGGGGTTTCCCGGGCCTCGCGGTGATGATGCGGCACGACGCCCACCGACGCCGCCGCCGCGCGAGCTGATCCCGACGGGGTCGGGGCGAACGCTCAGGGGTGCCCGTACGGCTCCGCCGGCTCGGTGGACTCCACCGAGCCCGGGGCCCGGCTGACCGACATGGCCTCCACCGCGCTGTCGTCGTACACCGTGGGCAGCTCGTCGACAGCGGTCTCGGCCGCCTCGATCAACGTCTCGGAGTGGGCGCCGCAACCGTGGTCGGCGCTCACCACCCGGCCGTCGTCCGGGGCGTAGAAGTTGCCGCACGCCCCGAAGGCCTGCCGCATCGCACCGGCCAGCGGCAGGTAGAAGCCGCAGGTGCCGCAGCGGGCGGCGGACGGTGCGGCGGTCGAGATGGCCGCGGCGGGGCCGTGGTCACCGTCATACCAGCGCTGCGCGGTGTCGATGCGGCCCTCGCGGGACAGCACGCGGGCGCGGCCCAGGCCCAGCTCCCACGCCGTCTCCTCGACCGCCGGGTCGTCGGACAGCAGGTAACCGGGGACCAGTCGATCGTCGTCGGGCGAGGTCGGGAGCAGGTCACCCGGACCCAGGTCGCCCGGCTTGAGCCGCTCCTGCCAGGGCAGCCAACCGGGCGCGAGTAGCGCGTCCGGCCCGGGCAGCAGCACCGTCTCGCAGATGGTCACCGTCTTGCTGCGCGGCACCCGGGTGACGGTGACCGCCCAGCGCCAGCCGCGGTAGCCGGCGAGGCGACATTCGAAGTAGTGGGTGACCAGCCGATCACCCTCGGCCACGACCTGCAGGTGGTCCCCGACATCGTCGGCGCCCACCTCGGTGATGCCGGCGCGGGCCACCTCGACGGCGGCGGCGCAGACCTGGTCGAGACGGGCGGCGCGGGTGGAGGCGGGCCTGGTCACCTCACCATTGTTCCCCATGCGCCTCGCAGGGGTGACAGGGACTCCCGGGGAACCTTTCCCAGCGGTGGTGCGGCGCACCCGGACCAGATGGGCGAGGATGGTGCACATGCCGTCGTACTCCCGCTCCGGGCGATCCGTCCTCGGGCGGACCGTCGGCACCGGCATTCGCGCCATCCGTCTGCTGCTACGTGGTTCGCTTGGCAGTGGCCGCTGGGTGACCCGCCGGGCCGGTCGGGTACGCGCCCGGGGCGCCGGCGGCGAGGTCGGCATGGTCCGCCTGTTCGACCTGCACGCCCTCTCCTGTGCCGGTGACACGCTCATCGCCATCGGCCTGGCCGGCACGATCTTCTTCAACGTGCCGCTCGGCGAGGCCCGCAGCAAGGTCGCTCTCTACCTGCTGGTGACCATGGTGCCGTTCGCGATGCTCGCCCCGGTGGTGGGCCCGCTGCTGGACCACTTCCGGCACGGCCGGCGCTACGCCCTGGCCGCGACGATGCTCGGTCGCGCCTTCCTGGCCTGGTTGATCTCCGACTACATCCACGGCTTCGGGCTCTACCCGGCCGCGTTCGGGGTGCTCGCGCTCTCCCGGGCGTACGGCGTGGCCCGCTCCGCGGCGGTGCCCCGGTTGTTGCCGGAGGGCCTCGGCCTGTCCCAGGTGGGTGCCCGGGCCAGCGTCTACGGCACGGTCGCGGGCGCGCTGGTGGCGCCGATCGGGTTGGCCGCGTTCTGGTTCGGGCCGCAGTGGCCGCTCCGGGTCGCGTCGGTGATCTTCCTGGTCGGCATGGTGATCTCCCTGCGGCTGCCACCGAAGGCCGACTCGGAACCACCGGAGCGGGTCCCCCGGCCGCTGCGCGCGCTGGGTCGCCGCCGGGGAGATCGACCCCTGGGCCGGGGCCGACCGTCCGGCCGGCTGGTGATCGCCGCCCTGATCAGCGCGGCCATGTCCCGTGCGCTCTACGGCTTCCTGCTGCTCTTCCTCGCCTTCGCGATCAAGAAGGGCGACCTGACCACGGTGGTGTTCGGCCGGGACCTGGGCGCCGAGTGGGCGTTGGGGTTGGTCGGCGGCGCGCTCGCGGTCGGCACCTTCCTGGCCACCGCCATCGGCACCCGACTGCGCATCCACCGGCCGACCGCCATCCAGTCCAGCAGCATGATCATCGTGGCGGGGGTGGCGGTGCTCGCCGTCATCCAGTTCTCGCTGGCGATGGTCGCCCTGCTGTGCCTGGTCGCCGCCATGGTCAGCGGGATCGCGAAGCTGGCCGTGGACGCCTCGATCCAGGAACGCATCCCGGAACGGCTGCGGGCCAGCTCCTTCGCCCACTCCGAGACGGTGCTGATGCTGGCCTTCGTCGCCGGCGGCGGGCTCGGCCTGGTGCCGTTCGACGGTCGGATGGGCATCGCCGTCGCCGCCGGGGTCGGCGTGCTGGCCGCGACCCGGGGTGTGCTTGTCGCCGCCCGGCTACGCGGCGAGAAGCTGGCCGGCCGACCGCTCGGCGACGACGAGCTGACCGACGACGAACCGGCCGACGAACCCGCGGAGGTGGCGCCCACCTCGCCGGCTCCGGCCCCGGCCAGCTCCCCGCAGTACGACGACCCGAGCCTCGCCCCGCCGGGCTACCACATCTACCGCCCGTCGTCGGCTGTCGGTGGCCCGGGCAGCGGGGCTGACGACGACACCCGCCGCGAATCCCCCGGCTCGCTCTCGTGACCGGTCTGCTGGTGGTGACGGCGGTCCCCGCCGAGGCGGACGCGGTCCGCGCCGGCCTGACCGACCCCACGGTGACCGTCACGCCGGTCGGCGTGGGCCCCGCCGTCGCCGGTGCCGCCACCGCCCGGTTGCTGGCACTGGCCGAGGCTGCCGGTCGCCCGTACCGTGCGGTGGTCTGCGCCGGCGTGGCCGGCGGCTTCACCGGGCGCGCCGAGGTCGGCGACACGGTGGTCGGCACCGTCAGTGTCGCCGCCGACCTGGGTGCCGAGTCGCCCGACGGGTTCATCCCTGTCGACGAGTTGGGCATGCCGCCCGCGCTGCTCGGTGCCGGCAGTCGGGTGCCGACGGACCCGGGTCTGCTGGCGGCGCTGCGGGCCGCCCTCCCGACGGCCACGGCCGGCCCGGTGCTCACGGTCAGCACCGTCACCGGCACCACCGTAAGCACCGACGAGCTGCGCCGGAGGCATCCGGAAGCGGTCGCCGAGGCCATGGAGGGGTACGGCGTGGCGGTCGCCGCGGCCCAGGCCGGCGTGCCCTTCGCCGAGCTGCGCACCATCTCCAACCCGATCGGCCCCCGCGACCAGGACGCCTGGCGACTGCGCGAAGCCCTCGCCGCCCTGACCGCAGCAGCCCCAGCACTGCGCTGACCGACCCGACCTCCGCCTCCGCCTTCGCTCAGGAGAAGCAGCGCTTGCCCGGATGGCCCAGACGCAGCGCGAAAGGGCGGCGTGCCTCGACCTCGAAGCCGCACGCCAGCAACAGGTCGATGCCGAACCCCTCGGCGACGGCGACCGCGTCGACGACGCCCGCCTCGCGCATGCCGGTCACCAGTGCGGTGACCAGACGACGTGCGAGCCCCAACCGCCGATAGCGGGCATCGACGAGCACGCCGTCGAGCACCATCTCCCGCTCTGGCAGGCCCGGATGCCACTCCCCGAACTCCAGGAACGGGCTGCGCTCGTGGGCCCGCAGCTCACCGACGAGCTTCCCTTCGGGAAGCTCGGCGACGTACCGCCAGGAGGTGGCCGGCAGGTCACTGCCGATCACCCGGCGCACCTGCGCTGTCCGCTGGACCTCGGCACCCCACCGCCGGTTGTCGCGATAGCGCCGGTTCAGCTCGTAGGCGGCCGGTGGCAGCGGAAGTGGGTAGCGCTCGGGCGGCAACCGGTACCACTCCGCCCACCAGGCACCGGGCCAGTCCCGAGGCTCGTGGACCGGCCACACGTCCAGGTGCGCCGGGTATCGACGTCCCCCCTGGTCCCGCATGTCGTCGTGCGGGACCGGCGTCAGATCGGCAGTGCCGGAAGTCGGTGCCGGGATGCCGATGGTCAACTGCCCGCCCGCCGCCCGGACGAGGCGTTCCACCGTCCGGAGACGAGGATCGACCGCCCGTCCCGACTCGATTCGAGCCAGCGTCGGCTGCGGCACCCCGGATCTCTCGGCCAACTGCCGCTGACTCAGATCGGCCCGACGACGCAGAGCGCGGAGCGCCAGACCGAGATCGACTCCGCTGCACTCGTCGGTGTCGTCACTCGCCTCGGTCACAGCCCGATGCTCCCCGCTGGTCAGCGCACTATCAACACCCTCGTCGAAGCTGTGGATAAAGCTGTGGACAACCTCCCGGGCCGGTGGACGACCTACTTCACAAACTCTCTTTGGAGCTGAATCGTCTGTGACATCACCACGACCCGCGCGCAGCGCGATTCGTTTGCGACATCAGCTCCAAAGGGAGCCTGAGATAGGTGCCCGACCCCCGCGCCCAAGGCGAGTCGCATCCACGCTGCCGCTGCAGGCCGGCTGCAGTCCGCCGCAGGCAGCGAACTGTGGCGGATCTCCGGCGCGGATCACACTGGGCGGGGTGGGCGCGGGCGGCGCGGTGGGGGCGGGGCTAGCGTGAGGGTGTGGCGCTCTCTCTGGCGATCTCGCCCTGCCCCAACGACACGTTCGTCTTCCATGCGCTGGTGCACGGGCGGGTCCCCGGCGCGCCGCCGGTCGAGGTGACGTACGCCGACGTGGACGTCACCAACACGGCGGCCGAGCGGGGCGCGTTCGATCTGGTGAAGGTCAGTTTTGCGGCGCTGCCCTGGCTGCTCGACGACTACCACCTGTTGCCCTGCGGCGGCGCGCTCGGACGCGGTTGCGGCCCGCTGGTGCTCACCCGGGGCGACCGTGACGGCGGCCCGGACCGCACCGATCTGACCGGCGCCACGGTGGCGGTGCCGGGTGACCGGACCACCGCGTACCTGCTGTTCCGGCTCTGGTCGGCCGGGCGACCGCCGGCCCGGATCGAGGTGGTCCCGTTCCACGAGATCATGCCGGGCGTGGCGGCGGGGCGCTACGACGCCGGGCTGGTCATCCACGAGGCCCGGTTCACCTACCACCGGCACGGCCTGAGTGCCCTTGTCGACCTC
Source organism: Micromonospora sp. NPDC003944 (assembly GCF_053605225.1). Taxonomy (NCBI): domain Bacteria; kingdom Bacillati; phylum Actinomycetota; class Actinomycetes; order Micromonosporales; family Micromonosporaceae; genus Micromonospora; species Micromonospora sp. NPDC003944. The sequence goes on along the minus strand of NZ_JBSGIV010000003.1, from coordinate 8,179 downwards.
GGCGAATGGTGGGAGGCCGACACCGGCCTGCCCATTCCCCTCGGCGCGATCCTGGCCCGACGCGGAGCGGTGGACCCGGAGGCCGCAGCCGGCTGGGTCCGCGAGTCGGTCCGGCAGGCGTGGGCGGACCCGGCGGCCAGCCGCGAGTACGTGCTGGCGCACGCCCAGGAGATGGAACTCGACGTGGTCGACCGGCACATCGGTCTCTACGTCAACGAGTTCACCGCTGACCTGGGCGAGGCCGGTTTCGCCGCGGTGGCGGCACTGCTCGACCGGGCCGCCACCGCTGGCCTCGTGCCTCAGACCTCCAGCTCGCGTGCCACCGCGTGGACCAGCTGAGCGATCTTCTGCGCGGTCTTCTTGTCCGGGTACCGGCCCCGGCGCAGGTCCGGCTGGACCTTCGCCTCCAGCACCTTGATCATGTCTTCGACCAGGCCGTGCAGCTCCTCGGCCGGCCGACGGCGCAGCTCCGCCATCGACGGCGGCGCGTCCAGCAGCTTGACTCCCATGGCCTGCGCACCCCGGCGGCTGTCCACCACGCTGAAGTCGACCCGCTGGCCACCCTTGAGGTCGGTGACGCCCGCCGGCAGCGCGCCCTTGGGCAGGAACACGTCGCCGCCCTCGTCACTCGTGACGAAGCCGTATCCCTTGGCCGTGTCGTACCACTTCACTCGACCCGTAGGCACCTGAAAACCCCTGCTTCACTTGAGCCGCTACTGCTTCAAGGCTAGCTGGATGATCCCGTCGAGCGCCGCTGGGAATTCGGTGAGCGCGTCCAGCACCACTGCCGCCCCGGCGGCGCGCAGCTCAGCCGAGGAGCACGGGCCGGTCGCGACACCGATACCGGGCACCCCGGCCGTTGCCGCCGCCACCATGTCCGCCACATGGTCACCGACGTAGTGGGTCGCGCCGTGCTCCCGCAGGGCTGTCGCCTTCTGCTCGGCGAACAGGTCGCCGGCCAACTCGTCGACCTCAAGACCGAGGTGGTCCAGGTGCAACCGGGCCAGCCGGCCGATCTTGGACGTGACGACGAGCACACGCCCACCCCGCGCACGGATCGCGTCGATGGACTCCCGCGCGCCGGGCAGCAGGAGCGTCGGGGTGATCGCGTACGCCGGGTACAGCTCGCGGTACACAAGCACCGCCGACTCGACCTGCTCCGGTGGGAACCAGTGCGCGATCTCGGTGCGCAGCGGCGGCCCGAGTCGGGACACCGCCAGCTCGGCGTCGACCGGCACGCCGGTCTTCGCGGTCAGCGCGCGGTACGCCGCGGCGATGCCGGGGCGGGAGTCCACCAGGGTCATGTCGAGGTCGAATCCGACAGTCAGTGCGGGCATGTCGAGAAACGTACCGGCCACGCCCAGTCGGCCGGACGTCCGAGGGGCGCGGAAGCCCGGTGCCGGGCTAGCGTGGAAAGACGATGACCACCTCACTCGCCGACCACCTGCGGTCGCTGCCCGACGAGTCGCTTGCCGCGCTCCTCCAGCTGCGGCCGGACCTCGTCGTGCCCGTGCCGGCCGACGTCTCCGCCCTGGCCATCCGTGCCCAGTCCCGGGTGTCCGTGGCCCGCGCCCTGGACGGTCTGGACCAGTTCACCCTCCAGATCCTCGACGCCGCCCGCCTCACCAGGAACCCGGACGACGCCACCACTGCCACCGACACCGTGCTCGCGATGGCGACCGCGGGGCCGCAACCGCCGGCTCCGACGGCCGTCCGGGCCGCCGTGGGCCGACTCCGTGCGCTCTTCCTGCTGTACGGCCCGGAGCACGCGCTCCAGGTGGTGCCCGCCGTCGACGAGGTGGCCCCGTACCCCGCTGGGCTCGGCCGGCCGGCCGTGGAGCTGGACCCGCGCACGGCCGCGCTCTGCGCGGACCCGGCGAAGCTCCGGCGGACGGTGCTCGCCGCCCCACCCTCGGCTCGGGCGATCCTGGACCGGCTGGCGGCCGGCCCGCCGGTGGGCAGCGTGCCCCCGGGGGCGTTGCAGGCGCCGCCGCTCGGCGCGGCGGACCCGGTCCTCTCCGACCCGACGAACGGTGGCGCGCCGACCGGCTCCCCGGTGCGGTGGCTCGTCGACAACCGGTTGCTGGTGCCCGTGACGACCGGCTCGGCCGCCGCAGGCGGAACTGTGGAGCTGCCGCGCGAGGTCGGCCTGCTGCTGCGCCGCGACAGCGGCCCGCTCGGGCCCCTGCGCACCAGCCCACCGCCGGTGGCCGCCGCGCCGCGCGAGCCGAAGGCTGTCGACTCGGCCGGGGCCGGGCAGACCATGGAGGTGGTCCGCAACACCGAGGGGCTGCTGGAACAGCTCGCCGACGAGCCCGCGCCGGTGCTGCGGTCGGGCGGCATCGGGGTGCGGGACCTGCGCCGGTTGGCGCGTACCGCCGGGCTCGACGAACCGACCACCGCGCTGCTGCTGGAGGTGGCGTACGCGGCCGGGCTGCTCGGCGAGCTGGAGATCCCCGGTGCGGCCACCGGCCGGTACGGGGTGGATCAGCAGGTGCTGCCGACCGGCGGGTACGAGGTGTGGCGGGCCGTCTCGCTGGCTCAACGGTGGGAGCAGCTCGCCCGCGCGTGGCTGGGCATGACCCGGCAGGTGGGGCTGGTCGGCCGCCGTGACGACCGGGACCGGCCGATCACCGCGCTCTCCGCCGAGGCCGAGCGAGCCAGCGCGCCGGCAACCCGGCGGTCGGTGCTCGGCGTACTCGCCGATCTGGAGCCGGCGACCGCGCCCACCCCGGAGGAGGTGCAGGACCTGCTCGACTGGCGGGCCCCGCGTCGCAGCCGGGGCCGGGACGCCGCCCACCGGGAGGTGTTGGCCGAGGCCGCTCAGCTGGGCGTGACGGGGCTGGGGGCGCTGACCTCGTACGGTCGGCTGCTGCTCGGTGACGTGACGGGGGGCGACGAGCGGGGCGACGACCCGCTTGGGGTGCACGCGGACGTCGAGAGCGGTGACCCGTCCGGTGCCGCGCGGGCACTGGACGCCCTGCTGCCCGCACCCGTCGACCACTTCCTGGTGCAGGCCGACCTGACAGTTGTGGTGCCCGGCCCGCCCGAGCCGGCACTCGCCGCCGAGTTGGAGGCGATGACCGAACTCGAGTCGGCCGGTGGGGCCAGCGTGCACCGGGTCACCACAGCGAGCGTGCGGCGCGCTCTGGATTCCGGCTACGTGGCCGACGACCTGCACGACGTGTTCCGGCGACGGTCGCGTACGCCGGTGCCGCAGGGGCTCACGTACCTGATCGACGACGTGGCCCGCAAGCACGGCGGGCTGCGGGTCGGCCTGGCCGGGGCGTACCTGCGCAGTGACGACGAGACCCTGGTCAGCGAGGTGCTGGCCGACCGCCGGTTGGAGTCGTTGGCACTGCGGCGGCTCGCTCCGACGGTGCTCTGCACCCAGTACCAGGTGGGCCGGCTGCTGGGCGCGCTGCGCGACGCGGGGTACGCGCCGGTGCAGGAGGACGGCACCGGCAGCACCGTGCTGGCCCGGCCGCGAATCCGTCGGGCCCCGGCCCGGGTGTCGGTGACCACCCGGACGATCGATCCGCTGGCCGCCCCGAAGCTGCCGATGCCCCGGCTGCTCGGCGTGGTGGAGCACATCCGGCGCGGTGACGCGGCGGCGCGGGCCGCCCGGCGCGCACCTGCGGTGGTGCGCGGCGGCGCGCCGGGGCTGGGCGGCGGCCCGGTGCCCGCGCACACCCACAGCGAGGCCCTGGCGGTGCTCCAGCAGGCCGTCCGGGACAGGGCGCTGGTCTGGGTCGGTTACGTCGACGCGCACGGGGCGACCGCGTCTCGTCTGCTCAAACCGGTCTCGATCGGTGCCGGCTATCTGCGAGCCGAGGACGAACGGACCGAGATGCTGCACACGTTCGCCCTGCACCGGATCACCGCGGCGGTGGTGGCGGACTGACCGGCGGCGTCACCGCGCGGGCGCTGTCGGTCAGCGGCGGCTGCGGCGTACGGTGCCGACCACCGAGATGATCAGTAGCAGCGCGAAGCCAGCCCCGGCGGACTCCCCGACCGAGTCGACGAAGCCCTGCTGGAGGACCAGCCAACCGAAGAGGAACCACCCGAGGAGGAGCGTCGCCGCGACGGCGTACGCGATGACTGTCGCTCGGGACACCTCGTCGGGTGGTGCTTGCTCATGCTCCGCGATCACGTCACGGTCGACCGTCATACCCAGCCTCCCCGCCCGGTCCGGCCCTGGACTCCCAGGGTGACACTCGTTGCTCCGGTCGGACAGGGGGTTATCCCCGCGATTCGCTCCGTGTCGCTCAGGTGCCAGGACGCCGGCCGATCAGCACCACCCGGGTGCCGACCTTGCCCAGCTCCCACATCCGGACGGCATCGGCGTGCAGGAGGTTGACGCAGCCGTGCGAGCCGATCGACTTGTCGTGCAGGTAGGTGGTGGTCTCGTGGAAGCCCATCCCCTGGGTGAAGTGCTGCCAGTACGGCAGCCACACCTCGTACGGGTCGGACCACTCCTTGGGGTTGCGGTAGTTGACGGTGTACGTGCCGGCCGGGGTGCGGTAGCCGGACATGCCGGTGCGGGTCACCGTCGGCCCCATGATCACCTTGCCGCCGCGGAGCGCCCAGACGGTCTGCCGGGTCAGGTCCACGCAGAACGTGGTGCCGGTGCCGGCCTCGCAGCGGGCCGTGTCGGTGGTGGCGAGGCGCTGGGCCACGTCGAGGGTGGTGGGCCCGGCGCGACCCTCGACGGGGCGAATGCCGTACCTCTTCTGGAACTTCTTGATCGCGGCGCAGTCGGCGGCGGACTGCCGCCCGTCCACGGTCACCGCCCCGAACCCGCCCAACCGGGCCAGGTACGTCTCTACCGCGCGCTGGTGCTGGCCCTGGGGGCAGCCGGCGACTGTCGGCGCACCGGATCTGGGGGTCGTGGTGGGTGCCGCCGTGCGGGTCGGCTTCGGCGTGGGTTTCCGGGAGGGTTTCGGGGTGGGCGCGGCCGGTGTGGACCGGCCGTGCTGGTCGGGCCCGAGCGTGTCGCTCGCCCCCGTTGCCTGTTCCGCCGCACCGGCTGGGGCGGCTCCCCCGCCACCGCTCCCGCCGGACTGCGGATCGAACGCACACGCACTCGCGCCGACCAGCACGACCACCACGAGGGCGACCAGCCGGGAGGTGATCCGGACACGCTTCATGGAACCTCCCCTGAGAATCGTCCCCTTCTTAGACGTTCGTGAGTGCCGTCACGGTTGCGCCGGGTGCGCATCTTTCTTTGGCAGTCCCGCACCGTGCAACACTTGATGGTCGGCCAGCGGCGGGTATGCGACCCGTCCCGGCCGGTCGGCCAACCGAGGAGAGGACGCTGGCGTGAGCGGTGGACCACTGATCGTGCAGTCGGACAAGACCCTGCTGCTGGAGATCGACCACCCCGACGCCCAGGCTTGCCGGATGGCGATCGCGCCGTTCGCGGAGCTGGAGCGCTCGCCGGAGCACGTGCACACCTACCGCCTCACCCCGCTGGGTCTGTGGAACGCCCGCGCGGCGGGGCACGACGCCGAGGGCGTCGTCGACTCGCTGATCAAGTACTCGCGCTATCCGGTGCCGCACGCCCTGCTCGTGGACGTGGCCGAGACGATGGACCGGTACGGCCGGCTCCAGCTCGCCAACGACCCGGCGCACGGGCTGGTGCTGCGAGCGTTGGACCGGCTGGTGCTGATCGAGGTGGCCAAGAGCAAGAAGCTCGCCGGGATGCTCGGCGACAAGATCGACGACGACACCATCCGGGTGCACCCGTCCGAGCGCGGCCGGCTCAAGCAGGCGCTGCTCAAGCTGGGCTGGCCGGCGGAGGACCTGGCCGGTTACGTCGACGGTGAGGCGCACCCGATCGAGCTGGCCGAGGCCGGCAAGGACGGGCGCAAGCCGTGGACGCTGCGGTCGTACCAGCGGGAGGCAGTCGAGGCGTTCTGGGCCGGCGGGTCGGGGGTGGTGGTGCTGCCCTGTGGCGCCGGCAAGACCCTGGTCGGCGCGGCGGCGATGGCCGAGGCGAAGGCGACGACCCTGATCCTGGTCACCAACACGGTCGCCGGTCGGCAGTGGAAGCGGGAGCTGATCGCCCGCACCTCGCTGACCGAGGAGGAGATCGGCGAGTACTCCGGGGAGCGCAAGGAGATCCGGCCGGTCACCATCGCCACGTACCAGGTGCTCACCTCGCGGCGCGGCGGCGCGTTCACCCACCTGGACCTGTTCGGGGCCCGCGACTGGGGCCTGGTCGTCTACGACGAGGTGCATCTGCTGCCCGCGCCGATCTTCCGGTTCACCGCGGACCTCCAGGCCCGCCGCCGGCTGGGCCTCACCGCGACTCTGGTACGCGAGGACGGCCGCGAGGGTGACGTGTTCAGCCTGATCGGGCCGAAGCGGTACGACGCGCCCTGGAAGGACATCGAGTCGCAGGGCTGGATCGCCCCGGCCGAGTGCATCGAGGTCCGGGTGACCCTGACCGACGCGGAGCGGATGTCGTACGCGACCGCGGAGGCCGAGGAGCGTTACCGGATGGCGGCGACCGCCCGCACGAAACTGCCGGTGGTCAAGGCGCTCGTCGACCGGCACCCCGAGGACCAGGTGCTGGTGATCGGCGCGTACATCGATCAGCTGCACCAGCTCGGCGAATACCTGGACGCGCCGATCATCCAGGGCTCGACCACGAACAAGGAGCGGGAACGGCTCTTCGACGCGTTCCGCACGGGTGAACTGCGGACGCTGGTGATCTCGAAGGTCGGCAACTTCTCCATCGACCTGCCCGAGGCGGCGGTGGCGATCCAGGTGTCCGGCACGTTCGGCTCGCGCCAGGAGGAGGCGCAGCGGCTCGGTCGGGTGTTGCGGCCGAAGGCCGACGGGCGACAGGCGCACTTCTACACGGTGGTCTCCCGGGACACGATCGACACCGAGTACGCGGCCCACCGGCAGCGTTTCCTGGCCGAGCAGGGCTACGCGTACACGATCGTCGACGCCGACGACGTCCTCGGCCCGAAGCTGCCGACGGTCGACTGACCCCCGGCGGCCTTGATCGACTCGGTCTTCAGGAAGTCGCGGTGTCCAGCGCGCTGTGATGCCCCGGTTTCTTAGGAGCCAAGTCGATCGAGTCAGCCCTGACCGACAGCGCTCACCGGGCGAAGCGGTCCACGAGCACCGCCAGCCGGCGGTCGTGGCCGGGGCGGCGGAGTCGGCCGCTGCGCATCAGCGTGACCAGCCCGTGCAGGCCGCTCCAGAACGTCTCGGTGAACGTCTCCAGGTCGTCGTCGCCGACGACCGGGCGCACCGTCTCGGCCAGTTCGGCGAAGCCTCGGGCCAGGTCCGTCGGGACGTCCTGGGTGGCGAACGGCAGGTCCACGGCGAGGGTGAACATCGCGTCGTAGAGCGCCGGCCGCTGCTCGGCGAACGCGACGTATGCCGCCGCGACGTCGGCGACCGCCTGCCGGGGGCTTGCGGCTGAGGCCCGGGCCGTGGCCAGGGCGTTTGCCAGTTCGGCGAAGCCCTCGACGGCGACGGCCGCCATGATGGCGTCCTTGCCTCTGAAGTGGCTGTAGAGGACGGGCTGGCTGTACTCGATCTCGGCGGCGAGCCGGCGGGTGGTCACCGCGTCCCAGCCCTCCGCCAGGGCCAGGTCGCGGGCCGCGGTGATGATGGCCTGCTCCCGTTCCGCCCGCTCCCGTTCCCGGCGTCCCTGCATCGACATGACAGCAACCCTAGCACTGCTAGAAGTTCTGCCGACGCTCTGCTAGCGTCGCTCTCATATCTAGCAGCGCTAGTAAATGGAGCAGACCATGCTGGCACCCCTCGCCTACGGGCTCGCTGTCGTACTCAGCCTCTTCGTTGTCTTCATCGGTGCGCGGTTCCTGCTGGTGCCGCAAGCCGCGGCCGCCGGCTACGGCGTTCCGGCCCGGCCGGACGGCGATCCCGCCTACCTGACGGTCAAGGGCCTGAAAGACCTCACCTTCGGGCTGCTCGGCCTCGCCCTCATCGCCTTCACGACCGCCGACGCGGTCGCGTGGTTCATGCTGATCGTCGCGCTCGTCCCGCTGGGCGACACCGTCATCGTGCTGCGCAACGGCGGAACGAAAGCGGTCGCCTTCGGCATCCACTTCGCCACCGCCGCAGTAGTCCTCCTCAACGCAGCCCTCCTGTTCACCCTCTAACCCCCACCCCCACCCCCACCCCCACCCCCACC